>CAYYWK010000348.1:0-4138 GCA_964475345.1 uncultured Desulfobulbus sp. | reverse complement strand
CTGCAGCTGTCGCCGCAATGGCCGCATCTGGCGGTTCGACAGCGGTTGCAGGTCGACTCCGGCGAAATGGATGGAGCCGCTGCTGGCGGCCAGCTTCAGCACCGCCATGGCCAGCGTCGTCTTGCCGGAGCCGGATTCGCCGACGATGCCGCAGGTGGTCCCTTCCCGCACCTCCAGACTGACCTCGTCGACGGCGCGGATGGTCTTGTAGCTTCGCCGCAACAGGCCCTGCCAGCCGATCGGCAGCCGGAAGTGGCAGTTCAGCCTGTCGGTCTGCAGCAGGACCGGACCGGGGGCCCTGTCCGCTGGGGCGGCCTGTGGAATCGAGGACATCAGGTGGCGGGTGTACGGGTCCTGCGGTGCCGCAAAGATTGCGTCCGTCGGCCCGCTTTCGACGATCCGTCCACCTTGCATGATCGAGATGCTGTCGGCGATTTTTCGAACCATCACCAGGTCGTGGGTGATCAGCAGCAGTGCCATGCCGAATTCCCGCTGCAGATCCTGGATGAGTTCGAGAATCTGGGCTTGGATGGTGACGTCGAGGGCGGTTGTCGGTTCGTCGGCGATCAAGAGCGCCGGCCTGCAGGCCAGGGCCATGGCGATCATCACCCGCTGGCGCTGGCCGCCGGAGAGCTGGTGCGGGTAGACCCGCAGCCGGGCCTGAGGTTCGTCGATGCCGGTGCGGGCGAGCAGCCGCACCGCTTCTTTCTCCGCCTCGTTCCTGGTCATCAGCCGATGCAGCACCAGCGGCTCGATGAGCTGGCTGCCCACCGGGTAGACCGGGTTGAGCGAGGTCATCGGCTCCTGGAAGCTCATCGCGATCCGGTTGCCGCGCACCGACCGGATCTCGTCACGGGAAAGCGACAGCAGGTTTCGGTCCTCGAACAGGATGCGGCCGCTGTTTTCAGTAATGGTGGTATCTTCCAGCAGTCGAAGGATGGTCAGGGCTGTCACCGATTTTCCCGAGCCGGACTCCCCGACCAGGGCCAGGGTCCGGCTGCGGTCAAGGGCCAGCGAGACATCGTCGAGAATCCTGCGGCGCTCGAGGCCCTCTGCGGTATCGGTGGTTATCCAGGTGCTGAGGCGGTCGATGTGCAGCAGCATGCATCCTCAGTGGCGGATTTCGAAGCTGGAAAAGGTCTCGGGCAGGGCGATCTCCCGCACCTTGACGGCCCGTACGATAGCGTGGGGAGACCCGCTCTGGAACCAGTCGAGCATCGCCTCCACCGCTTTCTCCGGCCCGCTGATCACCGCCTCGACGCTGCCGTCGGAGGCGTTGCGGACCCAGCCGTCGACCCCGAGCTTCAGGGCTTCTCGGCGGGTATAATCACGGAAGTAGACTCCCTGGACCCTCCCTTCGATCCGAACATGCACCGTCTTCATCTCATCACCTGCCCATCTCTGCCTGTCGGGATCCTTCCCATGGAAAACCGCCGGCCATTCCACCCAGACGAATGAAGGCCAGCCCTGGGCGGACCGGCCTTCGCTTTCTCAGCTCCTCCTGACAGCAAAGGGAGGGCCTATTTGTCCTTGTCTTTCAGCTTGTATTTGAAGGACACCATGACCCGTGCCCGATAGGAGACAACCTTGTTCTTGTCGATCTGCATGTCGAGCTTGCTGACCTCGGCGATACGCAGGTCCTTGAGTGACTTGGCTGCGGTCTCGACGGCGTTTTTTGCCGCGTCCTCCCAAGATTTTTCACTGGTTCCAACGAGTTCGATGATCTTGTAGACACTTGTCGCCATGGTTGTTCCTCCTTGCCAGGTGTGGAAAAACGATATGGAGCATGCCTCTGTTGCACCATCATGCTATCAGCTGATGCCGGCAAATAACAGGAAAATCGTGCATGCCCCGGCCAGTGGCGGGTCCTGCTCAGCTTCCTTCCCGGAGGAAATGGGCGATTTCGGTGTTTGCGATCTTCTCCATTTCCTTGAAAGAAAAGGTCATGCCGATATCGTAGTTGCCGCCGTTGAAGGATTCGACCCGGACAATGGTGCCGATCAGCAGCAGCGGCGAGTTGTCCTTGAAGGCGATGCTGACCTGGACGTGGGCGCCGATCGGCAGGGGAGTCTCGTTCTCGAAGAGGATGCCGCCGATGCAGATGTCCCGGCTGGTTCCTTCGAAGGTCTGCGAGTTGGCGAATCCCAGTTCCTTCACCAGCACCGGCTGGGTCAGCTTGACCCGCAGATAGCGCCGCTTGTCTTTCTTGTACAGGCAGATGGTGTTCTTGCCGGAGCCCTTGGCGAGATAGGTGGCGCTGTCGGCCAGATGCAGCAGTTCTGCCGGGTCGGTGGCGTTCATCGGGTAGGAGGCCAGCCCGCCGCTGATGGTCAGGCGGAAGGGTTTGCCGTGGGCGGTGAATTCTTCACTTTCGACTTCCTGGCGGATACGGTCGGCGAGGATGAAGGCGTTGATACTCTCCGTATGGGGCATCAGCAGGACGAACTCCTCGCCGCCGAAGCGGGCGGCGATATCGCTGTCGCGCTTGGAGGTGCGGATGATGTTGCCGATCTTCTTCAGGGTGATGTCGCCGACGATATGGCCGAGGCTGTCGTTGATTTCCTTGAAATCGTCGACATCGAGAAAGAGGACCGAGAGATCGGTGTTGTAGCGCTTCGCCTGGGATACCTGATGTGCGAAGACCTCGTCGAAATACAGGCGGTTGAACAGCCCGGTCAGGCCGTCGTACATCGATTCGCGGATCACCCGTTCGAAGGTGCTGACATCGACGAGCCGCGGGCTGCCGAGCAGGCTGGTCTCGGAACTCAGGAAATCGCACATCGCCGTCATCAGGCTGATTTTCCGGTCGAGGGTTCTCTGCAGGATGTCCCGGCGGGCGAGGACCTTCTCCCAGTACTGGACGGCGGTGTCACGGGGGATATCGACGCTGGCCAGGGTCTGGAAGATCGAGCGACAGACCATCGCCCCCTGTTCACGGATGAGCTGGTTGAGTTCCACGACGAATGCATCGTCATCCTTGGCAGAGCTTCGGCAATCGATGATGGCAGCCCGCAACGTATCCATGGTCTCCCCTGGCTGAGTGTCCGTCTCGGAATACAAGTACTTCCGGGAACAGTAGCAAAAATTCGTGAATTTGAGCAACAGGAATATTCCGTTGCGACAACCGGATGGCCTCCCCTTGCAGCAGACGCATTGGCCGTGGTAGGATGCCGTCACCCCTCGAGGCAGTAGATGCCGCGATGACGCTGCCGATCAGAGCTTTTCCCGGTACCAGTGGTACACGTAGACACCGTGAAGGATATAGATCTTCAACCCTTTTTCGGTGCAGCGGAGGCTGTAATCCCAGTCGACGCCGAGGAAACCGTCGGTGAAGCCGCCCACCAGCTTCCAGGCCCTCTTGCTGGTCAGGATGGCCAGGCCGCTCAGTCCGCGCTTGTGCGCCTTGGTGTATTCCACCGCCTCGGTTCCTCTCTGCTCTTTCAGCGCCGCGCCGATCCGCCGGTGCACCAGCATGTCGTGGTTGTGGCTGAAATCGGGGATGGCCGGATCGCTGTAGAGCTGGACCAGGTTGCCGACACGGTTGGTGACGACACTGAATTCGCCGGCGTCGGGGTATTTTTCGACGACCTCTTCGAGCTGACGGTACCAGTCCGGAGTGGTGAACATCGCGTCGTGGTCGAGAAAGCAGGCCCAGTCATCCTCACCGATCATCGCCATGAAGGCGTTGTAGGCGTAGCCCAGGTTACGGCCGTCGTCGACAGTGCGCGGGCAGTACGGGATATAGGTGTGGATCATCGCTTCCTCCGGAGAGGGCAGGGAAGGGGGCCGGTTGTTTCTCTGGACAAGATACCCTGCCGTGACTAGAATTTCCCCATGAAACATCTGATCCTGATCATTCTGCTGGCATTGCCCGCTGCCATCCGCGCTGCGGAAATGCCGATGTCACTTGCGGGGATCACCCTCGGCAGCGACATATCGACGATAGGCGAGTTCTGCGACAGCGAGAGCGACATCCCGCTCGCCGACGAGCGGCACCTGAGCGAGATGCTGTTGCGGCCGGGCTTCGTGCCGGGGGTCAAGAACGGCTCGGTGGCTTATGCCAACTGTTCGCAGAAGGGCCGGATCGTGCGGATAAAACTCAAGTTCGACGACTCTTCGCGGACCTTTTACAACGACC
>CAYYWK010000347.1:0-4152 GCA_964475345.1 uncultured Desulfobulbus sp. | reverse complement strand
AGATGATGCCGGGGAGGAGTGGCGAGGCAGTCTGCCGGAGTCTGGCGGGCATTGCCGGGATTCAGCAGGTGCCGAAGTTTTTCGTTTCGTCGATGAACGACAAGGAGAGCATTCTCTCCTTCTTCAAGGCGGGGGCCAGCGACTACCTGAAGAAGCCCTTCATCGCCGAAGAACTGCAGGCCCGGGTCGAGACCCAGCTGCGCCTGCGCAAGTATGTGCAGCAGCTGCAGGTGCTGAACAGGCAACTGGAGATGCAGGCTACCCGCGACGCCCTCACCGGCCTGTGCAACCGGCGCTCGTTCCAGGAGGCCGGCGAACGCATCTTCGCCCAGGCTCATCGTTCCGGCAGCGATCTCGGTTGCATGATGCTCGATCTTGATTATTTTAAAAAAATCAACGATTGCCATGGACACGCCTGCGGTGATTCGGTCCTGCGGGGGTTCGCGACGATGGTCGCCTCGCGGCTGCGCAAATCCGATATCGCCGCCCGCTACGGGGGGGAAGAGTTCGTCCTTCTGCTCCCGGATACCGGCAGCGACGGGGTCATGCATCTCGCCGAGACGATCCGCAGGATGGCTGAGGCGAAATGCTACGACGAGGCGAAGAAGGGCCTGCAGGCCACCTGCAGCATCGGCGTTGCGACGCTGCTCGCGGGGAGGGCGGAATCCCTCGACAAGCTGGTCGCTCAGGCCGATGAGGCGCTGTACAGGGCGAAAGGAGAGGGCAGGAACCGGGTCGAGGCGTACGGCCGGGACGAGAAGATCACCTTCGTCAAAATGGGGCAGGCGGTCGGCGGCCGGAAGAAGGCCGGCTGACCGGAGAGGCTATGGAATACAAGGATTATTACAAGATACTCGATGTCGCGAGGGACGCGTCGGCGGACGAGATCAAGCGGGCCTACCGCAAGCTGGCCCGCAAGTACCATCCGGATGTCAGCAAGGACCGCAACGCCGAGGATCGCTTCAAGGAGATCAACGAGGCCCACGAGGTCCTGAAGGACGACGAGAAGCGCAAGGCCTACGACACCTTCGGCGCCAACTGGCAGGCCGGGCAGGATTTCCGTCCGCCCCCCGGCTGGGAGGAGAGGTTCCAGGGTGGCGGCTCCAGGACCGAGAGGGCCTCCTCCCAGCAGTTCAGCGACTTCTTCGAATCGCTGTTCGGCGGCGGGCGGGGCCGGGCCGCGCCGGAGGGGTTCTCGTTCTTTGAGCACGAATACCAGGATGCCGGCCACGATGTCCACGCGAAGATCTCGATCTCGCTGGAGGACAGCTACCATGGCGCCAAGAAGACCATCACCCTGAACCGCACGGTCCATGGCGGTGGCGGGCGGCTGAGCGTCCAGCCGCAGTCGCTCAACGTCACCATCCCGAAGGGGATCATCGAGGGGCAGCAGATCAGGCTGGAAGGACAGGGCGAAACCGGTTCGGTCAAGGGCCCGCGGGGCAACCTCTTCCTGGAGATCGTCTTCCTGCCGCATCCGCTGTTCACGGTGGTCAAACGCGATATTTTTCTGACCCTGCCGGTGACACCCTGGGAGGCGGCGCTGGGGGCGACGATTACCGTGCCGACGCTGGGCGGCACGGTTGATCTGAAGCTGCCCGCCAACTCGCAGACCGGCCAGAAACTGCGGCTCAAGGGCCGGGGGCTGTGCTCGAAGAACCATCCCGGCAACCAGTTCGTGACGCTGGCCGTGCATGTCCCCGAGGCCAGGACCGCCGAACAGCGGGAACTCTACATGAAGATGGCGAAACTGATGCCGTTCAATCCCCGATCCGGTCAGGGAGGATGAGCCATGGCGGAAAAATTCTCGATCACCGTCCTCGATGAGGGCGCGACCTGGGGGATGAGCGAAATCTGCACGATCTGCCGGATCGATCACCGCCTGATTTTCGAAATGGTCAACGAGGGATTGCTCAGCCCTGAGGGGCTGACGCCTGAGTCCTGGCGGTTCAACGCCATGGCGATCAAACGGATCCAGATCACCCGTCGCCTGCAGGACGACCTCGGGGTCAACCTGCCCGGGGCGGCGCTGGCCCTTGATCTGCTCGACGAGCTGGAAGAACTGCGCTGCCGGCTGCGTCTGACCAGTTTTCCCTGAATGGCTGGCGACACGGTGGAAAAGGACACCTCCGGCACCTGGGAATGGCCGGGTCGCCGGCGATGGTTCTGCTGCCGGGTCAGCGCGGTTGCGCTCGGACTCCTTGTCAAATACAAAGAATTCTGGAGAAATTCTGAATGGTTACCTCTATCATCCTGATGAACGTGGAGCGGTCGAAGATTAACGAAGTGGCGCAGCAGCTGGCCGAGACGACCGGGGTCTCCGAGGTCTACTCGGTCAGCGGCAATTACGACCTGCTGGCCGTCTGCCGCGTCCCCACCAATGACGACCTTGCCGACCTGGTGACGAAAAGGCTGCTGAAGGTCCCGCACATCCTCAAGACCGAGACCATGCTGGCCTTCAAGGCGTTTTCCCGGCATGACCTCGAAACCATGTTTTCCATCGGTCTCGACGGCCGGTAGGCAGTTCCGGTCAGGCCTGTTCCCTGGGAAGGGGGGCCGCGGCGGGTTGTTTGAGAAACGGCCGCTCGATATAGGTATAGGTGAAAGCGGCCAGGGCATAAGTGGCGATGCCGGCGAGCAGGAACATCGGCAGGCCGCTGAGATGCTCGATGCCGGCGTAATCCCGGGCCTCGGTGCGGATGAAGGTGATCAGCGTCGGGTGCAGCAGGTAGAAGCTGAAACTGACCAGGCCGACGGCGCGCAGCGGGGTGAAGCTCATCATCCGGTTGAGCGGGGTGTTGCCGGAGAGGACCACCAGCAGGATGAAGAGCCCCGAGGCACAGCCGAAAAAGCCCGGATGGCGCAGGGCATTGTAGGACTTCAATTCCGGGACCAGCCGTGCGGACAGCACCGTCAGCACCAGCAGCAGGACTATCCCCGCCACCGAACAGCACCGCCGCACGAGGCTGCGGTCGAGCCGGAGGAACAGCCTGTTCCCCCCCAGCCAGTGATAGAAGTAGGCGGCCGTCATGCCGATCAGGAAGTTGCCGAGCATCGGTTCCAGCATCTTGCCGTACCCGTAGAGGGCGACATATTCCGTCGAGGTGTAGCGGTTGGCGATGATCGAGAGCGTCAGCAGGAAGATGGCGGCCGGCAGCTGCCTGCCCCTGAACAGCAGGTACAGGGCGGCCACCACCAGCGGGAAGACCATGTAGAAGAACATCTCCTGGGGCAGCGTCCAGAGGTGGCCGTCGCCCTGCAGGAAAAGGAGGTGGCGGATCATCTCGTCGGTCTTGCCGTGCATCATCATCGCCAGCACCAGGAAGACGTAGTACATCGGCAGGATGCGCTTGAGACGGCGGTTCAGGTACTTCCCCATGTAGTCGGCCGACACCGCGCGCTCCGGCTGCCTGATGAACGGGGCGGAGAGCAGGAAGCCGCTCAGGGCGAAGAACAGCCAGACGCCGAGGGAGCCGATGCCCTTGAGGATGCCGGTGTGCTCGGCCAGCACCATCAGGGCGGCCAGACCGCGGATGCCGTCGAGGGCCCCGATATGCAGCCCGGACGAGGAGGCCTTGCCCCTGAGGTCGGCGATGGCCGGGAAGGCGGTGATGTCGAACCTGGCCAGCAGAAGGAAGAAGGCCAGGGCGTAGACCGCCGGCATGACCGTGCCGAGCAGGAAGTTGTCTTCCTTCAGCTCGCCCTTGAGGACGATGAAGGGGTCGTTTCCTTCCGTTTCGATCAGCAGGTGGTCATCCTTGAGGGTCATGCCGCGGATGCCGTTGCCGGGGGCGAATGCCTCGTGAAGCTGCCGGTGGTCGAAAATCCGTTTCCTGCCGAAATGGCTTTTCAGCTCCAGGCGGTAGAGCTTGACCTGGCCGCCGGAATGCCCCAGATCGATGCGGATCTTGCGTGCCACCCCATCGTTGAAGAAGAGCTTTTGGGTCTCTCTCGTCTCTGGACGGAATTTCACGCTGCGCACCGAATGGCGGTTCTGGAAGGCGCCAACGCTGCTTGCATAGTAGAGGTCGATGACCTCCGGATGGTCGAATTCGGCCTCGATGACGGCTGCAAAAAAACTCGAGAGGGTGATGTAGGAAAGCAGGTGGTACAGCAGCAGGAAAAAGGCCAGGGCGGCAAGCGGCTTCCAGA
>CAYYWK010000346.1:0-4156 GCA_964475345.1 uncultured Desulfobulbus sp. | reverse complement strand
GATTTCGCGCAGGCTGACGTACGGCGGGTTCGAAACCAGCAGCGCCAGGCCCGGCTCGTTGAAGGCGGTAAGGAGGTCGGATCTGATCAGGGCGACCCTGTCTGCCACCCCGTGCCGCCGGCAGTTGTCCCTGGCCACCGCCAGCGCCTCCGCGGATAGATCAACGGCGAGGATATCGCGATGCAGTTCAAGGGCCAGGACTACCGCAATCACGCCGCTGCCGCAGCAGAGATCGAGCACCTGCCCCCGCGGCAGCCGCCTGGCCCGAACCGCGGTCAGCGCCTGTTCGAGAAGGAACTCGGTTTCCGGGCGCGGTATCAGCGTCGCCGGGGAGACGGTGAAGGGCAGCGACCAGAATTCCCGCTCGCCGAGAATGTAGGCCAGCGGCTCGTGGTTGCGGCGCCGTTCGAGCATGGCGGCAAAACGCTCCAGCTGCGGAGGCGCAATGTCATCGCCAGCGGCAAGATAGAGCTCCGTCCGGCATTTCCCCAGGCAGGCCCCCAGCAGCAGCTGGGCATCCAGTTCGCCGCCGGCAATACCGGCCCTGGCGAGTTCTTCGGCAGCTTTTTCGAGGCAGTCGGCTACGCGCACCGGTGAGCACCCGCGACTCGGGTCGCCGTAAGGATCGCGGGACAATTCATCTTACTGGATGGCCTTGAGCCGTTCAGCCTGGTCATGGGCGATCAGCGGATCGATGACGTCCTCGAGCCTGCCGTTCATGATGGCATCGAGCTTGTACAGGGTCAGGTTGATCCGGTGATCGGTCATCCTGCCCTGCGGGAAATTGTAGGTCCGTATCCGTTCGCTGCGGTCGCCGCTGCCGACCTGGCTCTTGCGATCCTGGGAGATCCGGTCGTGATGCTCCTGCTGCATCCGGTCAAGCAGGCGGGCACGAAGTACAACCAGGGCCTTGGCCTTGTTCTTGTGTTGGGACTTCTCGTCCTGGCAGGTCACCACCAGTCCTGTCGGCAGGTGGGTGACCCGGACAGCCGAATCGGTAGTGTTGACACTCTGTCCGCCCGGCCCGGATGATCGGTAGACATCGAATTTCAGCTCGTTCATGTCGATGTTGAGTTCGACTTCGTCGGCCTCCGGCAGGATCGCGACAGTCACCGCCGAGGTATGGATCCGGCCCTGGGTTTCGGTCTCCGGAACGCGCTGCACCCTGTGGACACCGCTTTCATACTTGAGCTTGGAGTAGACCTGGTCGCCGCTGATCATCGCGATGATTTCCTTGAAGCCGCCGATGCCAAGCGGGCTCGAACTCATCGTCTCCACCTTCCAGCCCATCGATTCGGCAAAACGCGAGTACATCCTGAACAGGTCGCCGACAAACAGAGCCGCCTCGTCACCGCCGGTGCCGGCGCGGATCTCGAGGAAGATGTTGCGGTCGTCGTTGGGGTCCTTGGGCAGCAGCACGACCTTGATCTCGCGCTCCAGGACGATTTCCCGTGCCTCCAGTTCCTCGATATCGGCCCGGGCCAGCTCCTTCAATTCCTGGTCTTCCCCCTCATCCTGGAGGATCGACCGGTTGTCGGCAATATCCTTGCGCACCTGCAGCAGATCAAGGTGCAGGGCGTGCAGTTTCGAAAGCTGGCCATGCTCCCGGACGACCCTCTGAAACTCCTGCTGGTTGCCGACCAGGCCGGGGTCTGCCAGCCTGCTTTCCAGGTGCTCGATCTTTTCCAACAGATTGTCAAATATATCAACCATAGGCAGACGGCGAAGCAATGAAATGGACAAAAGAAAAGCCCACAGTCATGGCAATGCATCACTGTGGGCTTGTTCAGCTGAATTCCGCAGACGTCGACTGGTCGTTAGCAGCCTCCGGCGTACAGGGATATCACTTGACTTTCTTCTCGAAATGATTGGCGTAGCGCTGCTTGAATTTCTCGATACGGCCGGCGGTATCGACCAGCTTCTGCTTACCCGTGAAATACGGGTGGCAGGCAGAGCAGATCTCCACCTTGATCTCGGGCAGCACGGAACCCAGTTCGACCTCGTTGCCGCATGCGCATACTGCCTTTATATAATTAAACTTTGGATGAATTCCCTCTTTCATGACGTTAGCTCCTCTCGTTCGCTTCGCTCTATTGACGTTCTGCAGCGATACCTGCATGGCCCCGGCGGGACATTTTCAACACAAAATCACATATTATACCCAATCACAGCAGAAGTTCAAGGCAAAACAGCACCCACTTGATCAGCCGTTCATCGAGTCAAGGAAATCCTTATTAGTCTTCTGGGATTTCAGCTTGTCGAGGAGGAAATCCATGCAGTCTGAGGGATTCATCGAGTTGAGCAGCTTGCGCAGAATCCATACCCGGTTCAGGACCTCGGGCTTGAGCAGCAGATCCTCCTTGCGCGTCCCAGAGCGTTTGATGTCGATGGCGGGAAAGATCCGCTTGTCGGCCATCTTGCGGTCAAGCACCAGTTCCATGTTGCCGGTACCCTTGAACTCCTCGAAAATAACCTCGTCCATCCGGCTGCCGGTCTCAATCAGGGCCGTGGCGAGAATGGTCAGGCTGCCGCCTTCCTCGATATTCCGTGCAGCACCGAAGAAGCGTTTCGGACGGTGCAGGGCGTTGGCCTCGACACCGCCGGAGAGGATCTTGCCGCTTGCCGGAGTGACGGTATTATAGGCGCGGGCAAGCCGGGTGATGCTGTCCAGCAGGATGACGACATCTTTTTTATGCTCGACCAGTCTCTTGGCCTTTTCGATCACCATTTCGGCTACCTGGATATGGCGCTGCGGCGGCTCGTCAAAGGTCGAGCTGACCACCTCGGCGGTCTTGACCGAACGGGTCATCTCGGTGACTTCCTCGGGGCGTTCGTCAATCAGCAGAACGATCAGATAGACTTCCTTGTGGTTGCGGACGATCGAGTTGGCGATCTTCTGCATCAGCACCGTCTTGCCGGTCCGCGGCGGCGCCACGATCAGCCCGCGCTGGCCCTTGCCGATCGGGGCGAACATGTCGAGCACCCGCATCGAATAGTTGTCCGGCTGCCACTCGAGATTGAGCTTTTCGTTGGGGTGGAGCGGGGTCAGGTTGCCAAACAGCGTCTTCTGCTTGGAGGCCTCCGGCGGATCGAAATTGATCGTCTCGACCTTGAGCAGGGCAAAATAGCGCTCGCCCTCCTTCGGCGAACGGACTAGGCCGTCGATGACGTCACCGGTCCGCAGGTTGAGGCGGCGGATCTGCGACGGAGAGACATAAATATCATCCGGCCCGGGCAGGTAGTTGTAATCCGGAGCGCGCAGGAAACCAAAGCCGTCGGGAAGTATTTCCAGAACGCCACTGCCCCGCAGTTTGCCATCCTTGTCGGCCTGGTCCTGGAGCAGGGCGAAGATCAGTTCCTGCTTGCGCATGGAACTGTAACCCTCGACTTTCGCGTTCCTGGCGAGTTTGACCAACTCGCCGATTTTCATCATCTTTAATTCCGCCAGATTCATTAAACACCTTCTCCTATGGGACGAGTGGCAGGATGGATGGGCGGCTTTCGCAGACCGGCTGGTCCGAAGTAGATATGGGTCAGGATCGCCATACGTCGAAATGGCCGCATGTTATACGTGTTAGTATTTTCAGCAAGAATCCGCACCGCATCATGACCAGCGGACACTGGTGACACGGCGCCGGAAAAGCAGAACGAGCATTTATCGGATAATTGTCAATAAGATCAAAAAGGAAATGGAGTGAAGATGTATCACGAAATCAGAGATTTCACAGCGACAACAGGATTCAACCCAAATCTCCCCCAGACAGGGGATTGATCAGCAAGAGTGTCGTACGGAAGTTTTACGGATCCACCAGAGAACAGGCAGGAAATGCACTTCGTATCGTTCTCTCCCTTATACGTATTCAGTTCTGGAGTGTCAAGCCTTGTCTTGCACAATCGGCGGCTTTTCAACCTGTGCTGCTTTTTCCCCTATCAGGCGCGCCAGGCGGGCCGTCTGCAGGTAGGTGAGACTCCACAACCCGGAATTGTCGATGACATGGGCAGCCAGCGCGGCCTTTTCCTCCTGCCGCATCTGGGCGTCCAGGATCCTGCCGGCCTCCTCCGGAGCAATGCCGTCCCTGCCGACAATCCGCGAGATGCAGACAGCTTCGGTGGCATAGACAGCGATCACCGCATCAAAATCATCCTGCCAGCCAAC
>CAYYWK010000345.1:0-4159 GCA_964475345.1 uncultured Desulfobulbus sp. | reverse complement strand
GTGCAAGGCCTGCGCATACGGCAGGACCGCCAATGTAGGATAGCCGAGGAAGTTATGGTTCCATATTCCAAGCATGGCCAACAGCAGCGGAAAATTGCGCCGAATATCCACTTCCTCTGCAAGGAGATCAATCTCCGCCGCCCCCTGCAAGAAATCAAGAGCCTGGTCAAACCCAAGGGCAAAACCAAGAGTGACCATCCCGACCATCGAAGTTGCGCTGAACCGTCCACCGATGGAATCGTACATATGAAAAGTACGTAGATAGCGTTCGGGGTCATCCATCGGACTTCCTTCTCCGGTTACGGCGACGCAATGATATTTCGGATCAAGACCTTCTCGCCGCAGCGCCCTCCGGACCATCTCCTCATTGGCCATTGTTTCCATCGTCGTTCCGCTTTTTGATACAACAACAACCAAAGAGGAGGCAAGGCTGGCCTGCTCAAGCACTGCTGCGGCATCATCCGGATCAACATTGGAGATGAAGAATACTTTCCTGTCTGACCTGCCTGTTGCTCGAAGACCTTCGTACATTGCCCTGGGCCCTAAATCGGATCCGCCAATGCCCACATGTATAAGTTGATCGAATTTCTCGCCTTGCGCACCAACGACACGACAATGGTCGATATCATCAAGGAATTCTTTCAATCGTGCCAGATTGGCTCTTGCCTGCATCGAAGATTTTGGCTCTGCCAGGTTTGAAGAAAAGACATCCCTGCATGAAGTATGCAGGACCTGCCTGTTTTCACTCGGCCAGCCATCGATTCGGTTCATCACTGCACCTCTCCGCATCTGCCGGAACTGATCAACCAAACCACATTCGTCGGCCAGGCTTTGGAGCATGTCGACAACCTCATCCGTTACTCGCTGGGTACCATAGAGCATCTGGAGTCTTTTCGACCGGCAAACGTATCTCTCCAACCTGCCTCCCTCCAGCAGAGCATTCGGAGCAGTCAGATCAAATGGCTTCATGGCAAGCTGGCGAAGGATATTCCCAGCCTTAGTGTCATACAGGCCAAGCCTTCCATTCCGCATGGTCGTCTCCTTGATACAGTAGCTGTCCTTTTCTCGGTTTTTTTCAGGACTCAGAGGCCAATCTTCTCAGCTGCGCTATCGTGGCTGCGTAATCGCTGCTACCGAATACCGCAGATCCAGCAACGAACACATTGGCTCCAGCAGCAGCTATTTCCGCAATGGTCGCACTGCTGACGCCACCGTCCACCTCAATATCCACATCGAGACTGCGGGCATCCGCAAGCTCTCGTAATCTCCTTATTTTTTCGATGCTGGAATGAATGAATGACTGGCCACCAAAGCCCGGATTTACAGACATCACCATCACCAGGTCCACATCTTCAAGAATATAGTCGAGCGTGGAGAGAGATGTTGCCGGGTTCAGCACAACCCCTGCCCTTTTGCCGAGATCCTTGATTCGTGCTATCGTCCTGTGCAGATGGACTCCTGTTTCAACATGAACTGTAATCCAATCAGCGCCTGCTGCAGCAAATGCATCAACATACGCATCCGGATCGGATATCATCAGGTGGACATCGAGCTCCTTCGAGGTGACTGCCCGCAGGGCCTTCACCACCAGCGGCCCGAAGGTAATATTTGGGACAAAATGACCATCCATGACATCAACGTGTATTACATCAGCGCCCGCCAGGTCAATCTCACGAACGTCATCTCCGAGACGGGTGAAATCCGCCGACAAAATCGATGGGGCGATCTGTATCCGTCGCTTCATCATTCTCTCCTTCAATCTGCATTCAAATAATCCATATACCTGTTGTCACTTAAACTTTTCAGCCTATAGCTTCCGAATGGCGTCCCCGGGCAGGATCTCGACAAGACCTTCGATCTCAAGCAAGAGCAGGAGCTGACTGAGCCTTGCGGGCGACAAACCTGTGTCAATCCCGATCTGCTCCCTGGTCCGCGGATACGGCTCAATGCACGACAGCAGGTGCCGGGCGTCAGGATCCAATGTGGGAGGCAAAGAACAGTCCCTGGCCATCGGGGCACTGCGCAACGTGCTGTCTGGGCACAATTCTTCCAGAACATCCTGTGCCGACTGGACCAGTTTGGCTCCCTGCTTCAGCAGCCAGTGCGTTCCCTCACTTTTCATGGAATCGATCTGCCCGGGAACTGCGAAAACTTCACGTCCGTTATCAAGCGCGATCTGGGCAGTAATAAGTGAACCAGACCTGCGTGCCGCCTCGACAACCAGCACGCCTGAACTGATACCGGCAATGATCCTGTTTCTGGCCGGGAATCGATAACCGTCCGGTCCGGATCCTAAAGGGTACTCACTTACCAGCAGTCCGCGGTCTCCGATCTGTTCGTACAGACGACGATTTTGTTCAGGGTAGGCAATATCGAGACCGGTTCCAAGCACAGCTATCGTCCCCCCGCCTGCTGCAAGAGCGCCGGCATGCGCCTCCGTATCAATGCCAAGAGCCATGCCGGACACGATTGTTAGAAACGGGGAGATTCCAGTTGCCAAAGAACGGCAGGCTCTTTTCCCGTAGGCTGTCGCCGCCCTTGAACCGACAATTGCAAGACAGGAACCTGCCAGCAGCTCCCTTCGCCCGCGAACATACAATACCGGCGGAGGGTCAGGTAACACCCGTAAAAGCTCAGGATATACCGCGTCGGCAAAGTCAACCGCCAGACAGTGTTTCTGCCTGAGCAATTCCAGTTCTTTCCTGCCGCGTTGATAAAGTTCCTCAGTTGATCCAAGCGCTGCTATTTGACGTGGCTGGATCCCTTGGACCTTTTGCCTTTCGGCCTGTGTTGCAGAAAGCACCCTGCCAGGGCTGCCAAAATGCCCCACAAGTCGCCAGAAACCAGCCAGCCCCAATCCCGGAGCAAGACTCAGGCTGACCCAGTCAAGGACCATCTGTCAAGAACCTTTAACACCATTATTGCAGAGAATTCGTTGTAATTGAGAAGGAAAACCGTTCTGACAGCCAGCCTGACGCATTAACTGCGCAGCTAATCAATCCGTCATGAAAACACGGAGCTCTTCGATCCTGGAGGGATGCTTGAGCTTGGCGATTGCCTGTGCTTCAATCTGTCGAATGCGCTCCCGTGTTACTGCAAAACATCGACCAACCTCTTCAAGGGTATGGTCACAATCGGCATTTATCCCGTACCGCATCCTGAGAACCTTGGCTTCTCGCGGCGTCAGAGAAGACATCACTTGGCTCAGACACTCTCTCAAACTCGACACCATCGATACTTCATGAGGACCGGGCCTTTCGCTGTCTTCAATAAAATCACCCAGATATGTTTCTCCGTCATCCCCCACCGGCGTATCAAGAGATATCGCATCCTTGGCAATCTTCAAAGCCGATTTAACCTTTGATACTTCGGTACCAAGTTGTTCCGCCATCTCCTCCGGGGTTGGTTCACGATGTTCCTCTAGCAAGAAATCCTTGGACACTCTGAGCAGACGATTGATTGTCTCAATCATGTGCACGGGAAGACGTATAGTCCGGCCCTGGTCAGCAATCCCACGGGTGATCGACTGGCGTATCCACCAGGTGGCATATGTGCTGAATTTATAGCCCCGGTGATAATCGAATTTCTCAACCGCCTTCATCAAGCCAATATTACCCTCCTGTATGAGATCGGAGAACTGTAGGCCTCGATTTGCAAACTTCTTTGACACTGAAATAACCAAGCGCAGATTGGCCCGGACCAAAGCTTCCTTGGCATACTTTGCCATATCCCGGCCAGCCTCGATTTCATAGAGAATCATCTTCAGGCTTTTCAGATCAATACCTGACTCACAAAGCAGTTGCCGATTAACCAATCCTTCGATTCCATGGGAATTCAACGCAGTTGCCGGGGGAAGACCACCAATGTCCTGCGCGGTCATCAGTTCAACGAAAACCTTGCGGAATCTTCTCGAAAGGTCTTCGAGTCCTGCCGCAACTGCGTTCACACACTCTGAGCAGACTGTTTTATCCTGGAATAGACCAGCAATCATCTCGCCAATTTGTTGAAGCTCTTTCTGCAGGGCCACCAAATCCGTGGACCTAGCATCTTTGTCCCGCAATCCTGCCAGCACCTCATTCCGTTTATTATCCAGTTCAACAGCCTGTTCCACCAGATCGAGGAAGATTCGACTCTCTTTGAGCACGATATCCGCTTGGTC
>CAYYWK010000344.1:0-4161 GCA_964475345.1 uncultured Desulfobulbus sp. | reverse complement strand
TCATCGACATCGTCCAGCAGGCACGGCGCATCCTTTTCCCCGGCTACTTCACCACGTCCAGGCCAGCCACGCCAGCCGCCACGACAAGGTACCGGCAGTGGTCAAGCGGCTGCTCAATTCCTGGAGCACCAAGCAATGCTATGAGCACATCAGTCCCGTATCGATCCCCTCGCACGACCGGATCATCGACATCGTCCAGCAGGCACGGCGCATCCTTTTCCCCGGCTACTTCACCACCACCCGGCTGCACGCCGCCAACCTCGAATACTATATCGGCCAGGAAACCAGCGACCTCTACGAGCAGCTCAGCGAGCAGATCGTCATCGCCATCCGCCACGACTGCCGGCGCAACAACCTGCCCTGCACCCACTGCGAGAAGAAGAGTCAGCAGATGACCCTGGCCTTCATCGAAACCCTGCCCGCAGTTACCGCCATCCTCGCCACCGACATCAGGGCGGCGCTTGAAGGCGACCCGGCCACCGACAGCCCCGACGAGGTGATCTTCAGCTACCCCGGGCTGCTGGCGATCACGATCTTCCGCCTGGCCCACGAGCTGTTCCTGCTCAAAGTGCCGATCATCCCGCGGATCATGACCGAGTACGCACATAGCCTGACCGGCATCGACATCCACCCGGGCGCGACTATCGGCGAGGGTTTCTTCATCGACCACGGCACCGGGGTGGTCATCGGCGAGACCACCGTTATCGGCAGAAACGTCCGGATCTACCAGGGCGTCACCCTGGGGGCGCTGTCGCTGCCCCGCGACGCCGGCTCCAGGCTGCGCCACCGCAAGCGCCACCCCACCATCGAGGACGATGTCATCATCTACGCCAACAGCACCATCCTCGGAGGTGACACCCTGATCGGCAGGGGCGCCGTCATCGGCGGCAACATCTGGCTCACCGAAAGTGTCGAGGCCGGCACCAGGGTCATGCTGAAAAGGCCCGAGCTGATCTACGCCAACGGCCGCAACGCCTAGAACGGACTACCTCCCGGAGGGGATCTCCATGAAACTGACGGAAAGCATCGGCAATACCCCGCTCATCTCCCTTGCAAACTTTTCCTCGGGCTGCGGCGCCTCGATCTTGGCCAAACAGGAGTCGCGCAACCCGATGGGCAGCGTCAAGTGCCGGATCGCCGTGTCGATGATCGACGCGGCCATCGCCGACGGGCGGATCAACCCCGCCACCACCATCATCGAACCGACCAGCGGCAACACCGGCCTCGGTTTGGCCTTTGTCTGCGCCAGCAGAAACCTCCGCCTGGTGCTCACCATGCCGGAGAGCATGAGCATCGAGCGGCGCAAACTGCTCAAGCACCTCGGCGCCGAGCTGGTCCTGACCCCGGCGGCGCAGGGAATGAAGGGGGCTATCGCCGAGGCGTCACGCCTGCTTGCCGAGACGGCCGATGCCTTCATGCCGGATCAGTTCGCCAACCCGGCCAACCCGGCCATCCACCGCCGGACAACCGCCGAGGAAATCTGGCGGGACAGCCAAGGCCGGGTGGATGTCTTTGTCGCCGGAGTCGGCACCGGCGGCACCATCACCGGCGTTTCCGAGGTCCTCAAGCAGCGCAACCCGCGACTCAAGGTTGTCGCCGTTGAGCCATCCGCGTCACCGGTGCTTTCCGGCGGCAGCCCCGGTCCTCACAAGATCCAGGGGATCGGCGCCGGATTCGTCCCCGCTGTGCTCAACCGCGGCATCATCGACGAGGTGCTGGCGGTGGCCGATGACGATGCCTTCGCCACCGCCAGGGAACTTGCCCGCAGCGAAGGCGTGCTCTGCGGAATCTCCAGCGGCGCGGCAGCCTGGGCGGCACGGGAAATAGCCCGTCGCCCCGAGCATACCGGCCACAACCTGGTAGTGATCCTGCCGGACACCGGCGAGCGGTACCTCAGCACCGCCCTGATCGTTGAATAGGCTGATTTGCGTGCTGCACCGGAAAATGCCGGGAAAGCAGTGGAAACTGGACTGGCTTGTCGGTATAATGCTGCGGTCAGTCAACAGCCTTGCTGTCTTTCGTCACCTTTACAACCCCAGCCGGGAGGATTCCAGCCATCGAAACCCGTCACCTGAAAGTCTTCGTCGCCGTTTATAAGAACCGCAGCTTCACCAAAGCCGCCGAACTGCTGCACACCAGCCAGCCAACCGTCAGCGAACATATCCACAACCTCGAAAGCCGTCTTGACTGCCGCCTCTTCGACCGGCTCGGCAGGTCCATCATGCCGACGCTCGAGGCGCAGATCCTCTACCCGCGGGCCCTCGCCATCCTCGAGGACCTGCGCAAACTGGAGGACGAACTGAACGCCACCGGCAAGGGGGTAACGGGCGAACTGATCATCGGCGCCAGCACCATTCCCGGCGAGTACCTCGTCCCCAGGCTTGCCGCTTCCTTCAAGGAGCGGTATCCGGCCGTCTCCTTCGAAATCAGGATCGGCGACTCCGCCGAAATCGTCGACAGTGTCAGCAACAACGACATGCTGATAGGCATCGTCGGCGCCCGGATACCTTCACGGAAGGTCACCTACCAACCCTTTGTCGAGGATGAGCTGATCCTCATCGCCGCCGGCGGGGCGGATGTTCCCGGGACGATCGATGCCGGCGAACTGGCCGGCCTGCCATTTCTGATGCGCGAGGCCGGTTCCGGGACACGCCGCAACATCGAGACCTATCTCGCCAAAAAGGACCTCGACATCGATCATCTCAAGGTCAGCGCGACCCTCGGTTCAAGCACGGCGATCAAAGAATCGGTCAAGGCCGGTCTCGGCGTGTCGATCATCTCACGGCTCGCCGTAAGGGATGAGCTGGAGAGCGGGCTGGTCAAGGAAGTCGGGATCAGGGGAATGGCGATGAAGCGGAACTTCTTCATCATTTCCGCCCCCAAGCGCAGCCTGCCCAACCATTACCGGCTTTTCCTCAACAGCCTGCAGGAGGAACGCACCCCCTGAAAGTTCTTCACCGAGAGCCACAGCCCTGTTCGCCTTTCACCGGACAATCTCCTGCCTGGTCCGGCTGACGGCAACATTCCCAGCCTGGACAAGCCGTCAGCCGGACCTCCGAGGCTTCCTGCGAAACCCGCTGCAGCCCTTCCTCCGCGCCACCCCGCTGTGGCGCCAATCCCGCAAAAAGGGCTTGATATTTGACTTTCATCTGTGCTAGCTTTTCTGGCTTCGGGCATCCGGGTGTGCATGCGCCGGCTGTCCCCGATTCATCGACGGCGGACGACCTCGCCATGACCTGACCGGCCCGTCGCAGACCCTCCACGACAACCTATCGAAGATCAGCCCATGAGCACACCAGCCCTTCGCGTCGAAAAGATCGGCGGCACATCGATGTCCCGCTTTCCCGAGATCATCGACAACATCATCCTCCGCAACCCCGACGACATCTATGGCCGCATTTACGTGGTCTCAGCCTACAGCGGCATTACCAACGAACTGCTCGAGCACAAGAAGACCGGCCAGCCCGGCATCTACCAGCTCTTCAAGGAGCAGCAGAGCTACCCGCGCAAGCTGCTCGCCCTGCGCGACCACCTGTTCGCCCTCAATGAGGCGCTGGTCCCGGCAGGACTCAATCTCGACGAAGCCAACGACTTCATCAGCGACCATATCGATCTGACCATCAATATCCTCCGCAGCATGGAAAACGTGCTCGCCTCCGGCTATGTCTCCCAGAAGGCGCTGCTGCTGGCGGCGCGCGAACTGCTGGCCTCGATCGGCGAAATGCACAGTGCCTACAATTCCGCGAACATCCTCAAGAACCGCGGCTACCACTCCACCTTCGTCGACCTCAGCGGCTGGGAGGACAGCCGGCAGCTGACCATCGACGAGCGCATCAAGGAAAGTTTCAAAGCCATCGACCCCTTCGCGACCATCTGCTTCGCCACCGGCTACACCAAGGGCACCGAAGGCATCATGCGCGAATTCGACCGCGGCTATTCCGAAGTCACCTTCTCCAAGGTGGCGGTGCTGCTCGGCGCAAGCGAGGCAATCATCCACAAGGAGTATCATCTCTGCTCCGGAGACCCGCTGATCATCGGCGAGAGCAACATCCACCCGGTCTGCAACACCAACTTCGACGTCGCCGACCAGTTGGCCGACGTCGGCATGGAGGCCATCCACCCCAAGGCCTCGAAACCGCTGGAGATAAACAACAGACCGAT
>CAYYWK010000343.1:0-4193 GCA_964475345.1 uncultured Desulfobulbus sp. | reverse complement strand
GAAAGGGGTCGATATCGGCGCCATCGCCTCCGGGCTGCAACGGATCAGCCAGTTGACCACCGACTTTCCGCAGATTCTCGAACTCGACATCAATCCGTTTATCGTCGGTGATATCGGCTCCGATCCGATCGTCGCCGACGTCCACATGACGCTGGCCGGCCTGCAGCAGTAAATTCGCACCCGAACGGAGGATCTGTTCATGGAATACGACGAAGACTGGCAGGGCCGCTACGCAGAGATGATCCGAAACCCGAAGCAGGCCCTGTCTCAAGTCCGCTCCGGCCACCGGGTCTTTGTCGGCACCGGTTGCGGTGAGCCGACGGTGCTGGTCGAGGCGATGACCCGCGAGGCCGCCAACCTTGCCGACGTCGAGATCGTCCAGCTGCTGACCAAGGGTGACGCCCCGTATATCGACAACCGCTACAGCGAATCGTTCAAGGTCAATTCGTTCTTCATCGGCCAGAACGTGCGGGGGGCCTTCACCGATGGGCGCGGCGACTACACGCCGATACTGATGTCCGATATCCCGCGGTTGTTCGATTCGGGGCAGCTGCCGCTGGACGTGGCCCTGATCCAGGTGACGCCACCCGATGCCCGCGGCAAGGTCAGCCTCGGCATCTCGGTGGACATCGTCAAGAGTGCCGCCGAAAACGCCTCGCTGGTCCTCGCCCAGGTCAACCCCCAGATGCCGGGGACCCGCGGCGACAGCCTGATCGATGTCTACGACCTCGATATCCTGGTGCCGGTCGACGTGCCGCTGCTCGGCCACGATGTGCGTCCGCTCAGCGACACCGGGCAACGGATCGCCCAGCTGGCGGCGGCGCTGGTGCCGGACGGGGCGACACTGGAGTTCGGCCTTGGCTGCGTCCCCGGTTGCGGTCGCCTGCCCCAGGCGGTCATCCCGCTTCTCAAGGAAAAGCGCGATCTCGGCGTCCACACCGAGCTGATCACCGACGAGATTATCGATTTAGTGGAGAGCGGAGCAGTCACCGGCGCCAAGAAATCGGCCGACCGCGGCAAGATCGTCGCCAGCTGCTGCATGGGGACGAGAAGGCTCTATGACTATGTCAACGACAACCCGCTGTTCTCCTTCCGGCCGACCCAGTATGTCAACGATTCCAACGTGATCGGCCGGCAGAACCTGATGGTCACCTTCAATATGGCACTGGAGATCGACCTCACCGGCCAGGTCTGCTCCGACTCAGAGGATGGCGCGTTCTATTCCGGAATCGGCGGTCAGGTAGATTTCAACCGCGGGGCGGCGATTTCGAAGGGCGGCCGGCCGATCCTGCTGCTGCCGTCCACCGCCGAAGACGGTCGCTCCCGGATCGTCTCGAGGCTCAGTTCCGGCTCGGGGGTGGTGATCAGCCGCGGCACGGTTCACTACGTGGTCACCGAGCAGGGGGTCGCCTACCTGCATGGCAAGTCGGTGCAGGACCGGACGCTCGCCCTGATATCGGTGGCCCACCCCGATTTCCGTGCCCAGTTGCTGAAGGAGGCCATCGAGGCCAAGTACATCCGCCAGGAATTCGCCGAGGTCGAGGGCAAATTCATCATCGCCCGCCAGGATTACATGAAGACCACCTGCCTGATGAAGAACGGCACCCAGATCTTCTTCCGGCCGGTCCACCCGACCGACGAGCCGCGGATGCGCGACCTGCTCTACGACCTGTCTCAGGAGACCATCTTCTACCGTTTCATGAGCCATCACCAGCGTTTCGGGCAGCGGCAGATCCAGAATTTCGTCTACGTCGACCACCGCAAGGATGTGGCCATCGTCGGCACCGTGCCGGCGGCACATGGCGACGAGATCGTCGCCGTCGGCCGCTACTATCTTGACGAGCAGAGCAACCGCGCCGAGGTGGCCTTCGTCATCCGCGACGAATGGCAGAACCTCGGCGTCGGGACCTTCCTGTTCCGGCATCTCCAGCATATCGCCATGGCCAGCGGCATCACCGGTTTCACCGCCGAGGTCCTGCGCAACAACAGGCGGATGCAGGCGATCTTCAACCACTCCGGGCTGAAGGTGAAAACCTCCATCGAAGAGGATGTGTTCAGCTACATCATGGATTTCTGAGATGTTGCTCAATGGACGTGAGGATGCCGCCGCCGGCAAGACTGTCTGCCGGCGCTGCGGTGCCTGCTGCTTGTCCGGCGGGCCGGCCCTGCATACCGCCGACCTGCTGCTCCTGGAGAGTGGCGCCATCCCGCGGGAGCATCTGATCACCGTGCGCAGAGGGGAGCTGGCCGACAATCCGGCAGCCGGCAGGGTCCAGGCGACGCGGGTCGAGCTGGTGAAGATTGCCGGCAGCGGCCGCGACTGGCGCTGCCGCTACTACGACGAAGAAGGAAAGGGCTGCAGCATCTACGGTCGCCGGCCACTGGCCTGCGAAGCGCTCACGTGCTGGGACACTGCGGCGATCCTGGCCCTGGTGGAAAAAGACGTGCTCGGCCGTCTCGATATCGTCGGTTCTGGCGATCCACTGTGGCCGCTGATTGCTGAGCACGAGGAGCTGTGCCCGGTCCCCGGCCTGGAACGGATCGCTGCCGGCCCCCGGGATATCGACGCGGCGGAGCGGCAGGCTCTGCAGCAGCTGGTGACCCGTGATCTGGCGTTTCGCGACCGGGCGGTGCGGCAGCTTGATCTCACGCTCGGCCTCGAACTCTTCGCCTTCGGCCGGCCGATCTTTCAGCTGCTTGCCCCACTGGGAGTCAGGATCGCAATGACCGCACGCGGCCCTGTGCTGCAGTGGCCGGAAGAATAAAACGGGACGATCCCCGCCAGCAGGAACGTCCCGTCTCAAATACTCAGCTCTCAGTCCCTACCAGCGCGTCCGCGCCAGTTCCTCCCCCCGCACCGAGATGGTGATCTGCTCAACCGGCAGATCGATACCGGCGATGTCGCGGGCCTTTCTGATGATCGAATTCATCGCCGAGCAGCAGGGAACTTCCATGATCAGCACCGTCAGGCTTTTCAGCCGGCAGCTGGCGATGATCTCGGCAAAGCGCCTGACATAGGAGTCGGCGTCGTCGAACTTCGGGCAGCCCATCAGCACCGCCTTGCCGCCCAGGTATTTCTCCTGGAAGCCGCGGGCGGCGACCGCCGTGCAGTCGGCGGCCACCAGCAGATCGGCGTTCTGCAGGAAGGGAGCATGCGGCGGCACCAGGCGGATCTGGATCGGCCAGTGGCCGAGCAGCGATACCGCCTCCGCTCCGGCCGACTGGTGAATGATCGGCTTGTTTGCCTGCTGACAGGGCGACAGTGGCTTCAGCGTCTGGATGTGGCTCGAGGCGCAGCCGCAGTCCATCACCGGGGCGGCCGCCTTCTTCTTTTCTGCCTCCAGGTATTCCTCCACGGCCTTCTCGTCGAACTCCTCGGCCTCGCGTTCGACGATCTGCAGCGCTCCGGTCGGGCAGGAGCCGAGACAGGCGCCGAGTCCGTCACAGAATTTTTCGGCGACGAGTCTGGCCTTGCCGTCGATGATCTTCAGTGAGCCTTCGGCGCAGTCGGGGACGCACTGGCCGCAGCCATTGCACAGTTCTTCGTCTATCTTGATGATCTTGCGGACCGTTTTCATCTATGTTCCTCCTGGTGGAATGGGATGTGGACTATCGGGCTGTTCTGCTTCCACTATAGCATAATGCCGGAAGCCCTCCTTGACCTGGGTCAAGGTATGCATTTTTTCGTTCGGTGCGGGTCTTTTCTCAGGGGAAAACAGCTGTGGTCTGCCATCATCTCGTGATTGTTGTGAAAAAGCAAGAGGCAGGGCTCCATTCGGAGTCCTGCCTCTTGCTTTGCCGAATTGTGTCTATCAGCCGAGGATAGCCTTGAGGTCATCCGCCGGGGTGGCGGCGATCGGCTTGACCGCGAAGTTCTCCACCAGCACGTTCAGCACGTTGGGGGTGATAAAGGCCGGCAGCGACGGTCCGAGGCGGATGTCCTTGATGCCGAGGCTGAACAGCGTCAGCAGGATGACCACCGCCTTTTGCTCGTACCAGGAAAGGACCAGCGACAGCGGCAGATCGTTGACCCCGCAGTTGAAGGCCCCGGCCAGGGCGACGGCGATCTGGATCGCCGAGTAGGCGTCGTTGCACTGGCCGACGTCGAGCAGGCGCGGGATGCCGCCGATGTCGCCCAGCTGCTTGTCGAAGAAGCGGAACTTGCCGCAGGCAAGCGTCAATACCATGCAGTC
>CAYYWK010000342.1:0-4202 GCA_964475345.1 uncultured Desulfobulbus sp. | reverse complement strand
GCCTCGATCTCCCCGTTGAAGGGCTGGACCCGCTCCGTCACCACCGAACAGTTCGTGGCGGAGAGGGTCCAGCCCTTCAACGGGGAGATCGAGGCCGGCGACTTCGCGCTGGTGCTTGCCCGGATGCGGGAATGCGCCGAACTCGGCCTGCTGTTGATCGACGCCCCGGAGGAATACGGCGGCCTCGACCTCGACAAGGTCACCAGCATGCTGGTCATGGAGAAAATGGCCTTCGCCCGCAATTTCGGCCTGACCTACATGGCCCATACCGGCATCGGCATGCTGCCGCTTATCTACTACGGCACCGCCGATCAGAAGAAACGCTACCTTGGGCGGCTGGCCCGGGCCGAGATGATCGGCGCCTACTGTCTGACCGAACCAGGCTCCGGTTCTGACGCCCTGGGCGCCAAGTGCACGGCGACACTCTCGGAGGACGGGACGCACTACCTGCTCGACGGGACCAAGCAGTTTTCCACCAATGCCGGATTTGCCGACCTGCTGACCGTTTTCGCCAAGGTCGACAGGGTCCATTTCAGCGCCTTCCTGGTGGAACGCGGCACCCCCGGCCTGTCTCTTGGCCCGGAGGAGAAAAAAATGGGCCTGCACGGCTCGTCCACCCGCCAGGTCATCCTCGACAAGGCCTGGGTGCCGGTGGAGAACCTGCTGGGAGAAGCCGGCCGCGGCCACAAGATCGCCTTCAACGTCCTCAATGTCGGCCGCTTCAAGCTGGGCGCGCTCTGCGTCGGCCAGATGAAGTACGCGCTGGCCGAAGGCGCCAGGTACGCCAACGAACGCCGGCAGTTCAATAAGCCGATCGCCGGCTTCGGGGCCATCCGCGAGAAGCTGGCCGATGTCACGGCCCTGACCTTCGCCTCTGAGTCTGTCGTCTACCGGTTGGCGGGCATGATCGACGACCGCCTGGCATGTCTCGACCGGCAGGCGGGAGACTACTGTGCCGGCTGCCTGCAGGGAGTCGAGGAGTTTGCCGCGGAGTGTGCGATGGTCAAGGTTTTCTGCAGCGAGGCAGCGGCCACGGCCATCGACGAGATGCTCCAGGTCCACGGCGGCTATGGCTATATCGTCGGCCATGCCGTCGAACAGTTGTACCGTGACGAACGGGTGCAGAGAATCTATGAAGGGACCAACGAGATCAACAGGCTGCTGATTCCCGGCCTGCTGATCCGCAAGGGGATCGGCAGCCGGACCGGGCAGTCGCCTGCAGGAGAGGCTGCCACCGGCGTATTCGCTGCGGAGAAGCGCCTTCTCCATGAAATGAAGCGGATCTATCTCGCCCTCTCCGGATTGACCGTCCAGCGATTCGGCCCGCAGGCCGCAGACGAACAGGAAATCCTGCTCGCCCTGGCCGATGCCGCCATCGAGATCTTCGCGCTGGAAAGCGCCGTATTGCGGGCCGAAAAGGCCCTGGCCGGCGCAAGCGATTCACGGCAGGCGCTGTATCAGGCGGTGGCGACCGTCTGCGCGTTCCGATCACGGCAGCGGTTTGCCATGGCCGCAGAAAGATGCGCCGCCTATCTCGGCGCCGATGCGTTGCCGGCTTCGCCGGGTGCAGTCCGTGAAGGCGCCTGGGACGGATTGCTCGCTGCCAAGCGGCTGCTTGCAGGTGTCGCAAGCGAAGCTCAAAGTTACGTCTTCTGAAACGCCACTGCAGCAGAGCCGTCATCCCACCGGGACAATGGCCGCCCGCCACCTGCCCCCTTTGTCCTGACCTCGCGCGGAATAACCGGTGGCCAGCTGTCCGGCGGCAGGCCTCTCTAAGGCAGCGCTGGCGTCATTCCACAGCCACCCCGGGACATTCCCCGAGCAGCAGGAAGGTGTCCGCTTCCCCCTTCCTCTCCTTTCTGCCCTTCCTCCCCGCAGCCGCCGTTGCCGCGTGACATCGGCAGCATATCAACTCCTGAAAAGAAGTGATTACAAATAATCGCATACTTTGGTTATCATATGTTAACCAAGGATATCACCCTATGCGACAGGGCAATCCATTATCTCTCTGTAATAACAAGATGTAATTATTCGAAACGGTCTGGCACGGCTCTTGATGTCTGTCTTCCAGCAGCATCCGGCGACCGGGCCAGGCGCACCATCCAACCTGCACCCGGACCAAGGCCCGGGTACTGCAACCGGTCTCGCCTTCGCCGATGAAGCCGGCCTCCACCGGGCTGGCCGAAGCAGGCGGCGAGAGCAGAGGAAGAGGTATGCAACTCCCAAAACCCCATACGATCCAGACAAAATTCCTCGCCGGCCTGCTCCTTGCCGCCATCATCCTCGGCGCACTGACCACCCTCGGCTTCTACCTGCACATGCGCAATGTGCTGGAGGAAGAGGTACGGGACAAGGCCCGGCTGATCCTCACCCACGTCGACTCGGTGCAGCACTATGTCCGCGACGTGCTGCGACCGACGATGTACGAGCGCCTGCCCTCCGCCTTCATCATCCAGGCCATGTCCTCCTCGTATATCTCGAGGAAGATCATGTCACCGGTCAATGCCCCCGAGGACGGCACCATCTTCCGGCGGGTCGCCATCGACGCCCGCAACCCGGCCTACGAAGCAAACGCCCGGGAACGCGAACTGATCAACCTGTTCCGCGGCAACTCCGAGGAGTTGTGGCAGGGCTACCGTGAGATCGACGGCGAGAAATACTACCTGATGGTCCGGCCCGTCCGTTTCGACGAGAGCTGCATGTACTGTCACGGTAGGCCGGAAGACGCCCCCGCCGAACTGCTGCAGCGTTATGGCAGCCGCGGTTTCGGCAAGAAGCAGGGGGATATCGCCGGCGTCGATTTTGTCGGCATCTCGGTGCACAAGAGCGTCGGCCGGGTGGAGAGGACCATCCTCACCTACTTCGCCTCCTTCGCGCTGGTTGTATTGCTCGTCTTCTTCACCGCCAACGTCCTGTTCAGAATCCTTGTGGTCAACAACATCAAGCGCCTCAACACGGTGTTCAGCCGCAACATCACCGATGCGCAGGGCGCCGCCCTGCTGCACAAGCTCGAACAGGGAGACGAGATCGAGGAACTGGTTGACGGGATGGAGCAGATGGGTGAGCACCTGTTCGAGGCCAGGAGCCAGCTGCAGAACTATGCCGAGAACCTGCGGCGGATGGTGGACGAGCAGACGGATGCCCTGACCAGGGAGGTCGAGGCGAGGCGGGCGGACGTCCAGCTCTTTGTCCATCTGCTGGAGAACATGCAGCAGAGCCACTCGCGGGCCGAACTCTGGCAGCTGGCCCTGCCGCAGATCTGCCGGAGGTTCGCGGCGCAGCGGATCGCCTATTTCTGCACCATGGACGCCCAGGGTTCCTTCGTCTGGCCGGAATCGACGGAACTGCCGGAGCGGCCAACGGACTTCGTCGAGGTCCTGACCGGCGGCAGCTGCATTATACGGGAAGACCGGGCGTACGTGCCGGTTGAGTCCGGAACCGGTAACGCCGAGGGTTTGCTCACCCTGCTCTGGCCCTCGTCGGCCGACGCCGCCCGCCATGACCGGGATATCCTGCTGGCGCTGGGCCGGCAGCTGGGGATCGCGGCGGAGAACCTGACCGCCATCGACAGCCTGTTTCGGCAGATGAACGTCCTTGAAACCATCGTCGAAGGCATTTCCGACCCGCTGGCGCTGGTCGACGCGGGCTGCGCGGTGCTGACCGCCAACCAGGCGGCGAGGAAGCTGACCGCGGAACTGACCGGCGGCGGGCGCAGCGACGGCAACATCCTTTCGCTGTTTTTCCAGCTCGATACGGCCGGCTGCCCGGTTCGCGAATCGATTTCCGCCGGCACCCCGGATCTCCGCGAGATCGGCCTACCCGACGGTCGCTCCTTCGCCCTTGCCATTTACCCGGTCCGCGGCAGGGACGGCTCAGCCCGCCAGGCGGTCGCCTACCTCCGTGAAACGACGATGGAGAAGCGGATGCGGATGCAGGTCTGGCAATCGGAGCGCCTGGCCACCGTCGGCAAGCTGACCGCCGGCCTGGCACACGAGATCAACAACCCGCTCGGGGTGATCCTCTGCTATACCGGGCTGCTGCGGCAGGCAATCAGCGACCCGGCCCAGACCGCCGATCTCGAGATCATCGAGCGCCACACCCGGCAGGCCCAGCGGGTTCTCCAGGACTTGCTCAACTTCGCCCGCCCTAAGGCCGCAGGTTCAGGCACCGCCGACGCCTGCGCCATCGCCGCTTCGATCATC
>CAYYWK010000341.1:0-4206 GCA_964475345.1 uncultured Desulfobulbus sp. | reverse complement strand
GATCCTCTCCGCCGGCAGCGCCGATGGTTCGATATAGTTCGTGTTTTTTCGCAAGAGGCGTTGCCGCAAGGCTTCCATCACCTTGGCGATGTCGATGCCGCGCGGGCATTTCACCGTGCAGGCATGGCAGGAGGCGCACTTCCAGCAGGTGTTGCTGCCGGTGAGCCTGTCAAGCATGCCGAACTGGCTCAGGTGCATGACCATCCTCGGCGAATGGTCCATCTCCGCCGCCATAGGGCACATGCCGGTGCAGGTCGCGCACTGCATGCAGAGCTTGACGTTCTCCCCGCTCAGTTCCTCGAGATGGGCAATGGCTTGTATGGAGATGATCTGGTCGTTAATTTTCAGTGTCATGTTCGTTCTCACAGAGAGTACAGATGAATGGCCGGCACGGCACTGCTCCCGGCAGTGCACGTGTTGCAACCGGATACCTTCGAGGTGACAGAGGATAACAAGATTACACAGACAACCATTTTTCTGGAAAAATTCTCGTCATTTCCGCACTTGATGAAAGAAAAACGCCAGAGATGCAAGCGCTTCCGCGACATGCCCCTGACGCTCATGTGTTTTCCTTACCAAATCCTCACGGAGAATACAAGCAGGAAATACTCACCTGTCGCCCCGGTAGGTCAGCCATTCCGGGTACGAAAGCCCCCAGCGGATGGCTGCTGCCCTGAAGGCAAATATCAGTGTTATTGCGATAAGTTGAGAGTATGAATCGGCTATCCCCAGGTCCCTGATCGCGACATGGAAGGCGCATCCGAAGATAACCGGTGTAGCGTAGAGTTCCCTGCCGAAAAGCAGCGGCATCCGCGCCGTCAGGATGTCGCGCAGCATGCCGCCGGAGATGCCAGTGACCACTCCCATCAGCACCGCAACCGGCCCGGAGAAGCCCAGTAACAATGTTTTTTCAGTTGCCAGCACCGAGAAGAGGGCGACGCCGAGGCCGTCTGCATATTCCAGCAGGCGCAGGGAACGACTGATGCGCGGAACGATGAAGAAGGCAAGGGTGGATGCCGCCGTCGAAACCCAGAGATAGTTCAGATCGGCTATCCAGTAGATCGGGCTGACATCGAGGAGAACGTCCCGCAAGGTCCCGCCGCCGATGGCGGTGACATTGCCGAGGATGACGATGGTGAGGACGTCCATGTCCTTCCTGCCACCGGCAATCACCCCGGTAACGGCAAAAACGGCAATGGCCAGCATGCCGAGTGAGTATGTCACGACATCTCCAAAGCGCCCGGTTTGCCTAGCGGGTTGCTGCGGGCTGCTGCGACATGCCTTCTGCGCAGTCTTCCGAGACCGAACAGGCCCCATCGTCCGGCGGCGCGGTGCCGCCGGCCTGAGACGGCGAGGAACCGCTGCTGCCTGCTGCTGCATCGACCGGGCAGTACCGGTCGAGATAACTGGAGATCGGCCCCTCGCCCTTAAGGATCCGGATTCCTTCGCTGTCCTTGGCCATCAGCACCGGAATCTGGTCGATGCCAAGTGTCGCAAGGAAACTCCTGTTGATGTCAGGCGAATAACCAGGAGCGCGCTGCAGCCCGGGAACATCAAGACTGCCGATTTTCTCCACGGGCTGAAAACGTACGCTGCAGGTGGTTCGTTCGTGCAGCGAGGCAATGACCTCCTCGCAGTAGCGACAGGATGCCGAGAAGAACAGGGACAGCTGCGGCCCGCTGTCCTGGGACGGCCGCATTCCATAGGTGCCTCCGGCCAGCGAATCGTCGGCAGGCTGGCCGGCGGTGGCCGATTTGAACTGGAGGCCGGAAAAAACGAGGAATACCGAGACGAATATCAGCAATCCCTTGCCTGTCTGACGACCGCCGAGGCAAAGATTGAGCAGCAGGACAAGGGCGAGGATGACCAGGCAATACAGGCAGAAGGCCTCGGAGACATAGTACTGGAACGACACCAGGACACCTTCGCAGGCCATGCCGGCCAGCAGCATGAGCTTCACCACCCTGATCGGCCTGCCGGGGTTCCGCATCTCCAGCACTCCCCCCCAGAGAACGGCCTGGAAAAACAACAGCCCGGCGATGTTGAAAACGACCGGCGGTACGGTGGTCAGGTTCTCGACGATCCTGCACCCATCCCCGATACAGACGGCCTCGCCCCGAAAAAGAACGAGGAGGATCTGCGCTGCGGTCAGCAGGCTGCCGCAGAGAGCAATCAATACCATGGGCATCAGTTTTCGGGACATGTTTCAGGAAGAGCCGACGGGCTAAGGGTAATTTCGCTTATCATACCGCATAACTCCACCCAGGTCACAGAAAATCCATCCGGCCCGGGCAGGAACCGCGCATCGCCAGCGGCACGGGTGACGCCTTTCAGGAGGATACCGCCACCACGTTGCCGCCACGCTCCTTGCAGCTGTAGAGGGCATGGTCGGCGCGGGCGAGCATGCTGTCAAGGTCATCGTCGGGACCATAACCGGTTATCCCGCAGGAAAGGGTCACCAGGTTCCGCGGATCATCCGCCGCCGACCCGGGACCGGCCAGGCGCTGCCCGGCCAGCGCCGCACGGATGCGCTCCGCCATCTTCTCGGCCTCTTCCAGGTTGCTCGCCGACAATATCACAAACTCGTCGCCGCCCCAGCGGGCAAGGATGTCGGTGGGCCGCACCATCGCCGCTATCAGCCCCGCCACCTCGGCCAGCACCCTGTCGCCGGCCTGGTGACCAATGCGGTCGTTGACCTTCTTGAAGCCGTCGAGATCGAGCAGCAGCATGCTGAACGCCTGCCCGGTCCGCGAATGCACATAGATCGACCGGGCAAATTCCTTCTCCAGCTGCCGCCGGTTGGCGACCCCGGTCAGGTCATCGGTAACGATCAGCAGCTCCAGCCTCGCCTGGTAGCGGTTGATCGTCGCCACCGTCAGGCCGATGATGAAAACCGAGGCGACAAGCCCGGCCAGGAGCGTCCGGACGAAGGTCAGCCTCTCGCCGGCCAGCGCCCTCGTCTCGTTCTGCTCGACGCAGAGTATCCAGTCAAGGGCCGGGATGTAGCGGGCGGTCACCAGGATCAGCTCGCCGTCGCGGCTGTACTGGAAATTTTCGGGGGTAGCCGCGGTCTTGAGGATATCCGGGGCGATCCCGCCCAGTCCCTCCATCTTCCGGATATTCTGCTTTTCGATATAGCCATGGTTCCGGTGCACCTGGATCACGCCCTGCCGGTCGGCGAGATAGACCGACCGCTCATAGCGTTTCTCGTAGGTCGTGACGAGGTCCGCCATCATGTCGAGCTTCAGGCCGACGCCTGTCACCCCGAGCAGCCCGCCCTTGCCGTCGATGACCTTGTAGTTGATGAAGATCGTCAGGGTGTTGCCGGAAGCCTCGTCGGTATCGACGTCGAGATCGTATTCCTTGTCTGATTCAACCAGCGTGTAATATCAGACGTCGTGACTGTCATCCGGACGGATGGTCTTGTGAACGCCCTTGAAATGATAATACTTCAGGGTTTTTGCCGAAATGAAGAAGGTTGTGAAGAAGTCGTACCTCTTGCGAATCTGGTCCAGATACCGTATGACTCTGCTGGTTTCAAGCTCTCCGTCCCTGACCCAGTCCTTGAGAAAGGTGTCCGAAGCCATGCTGGAGGACACCAGAACCGGGCGCATCAGTTCGGCGGTCAGTTCGGAGTAGATGTTGTCCATGGTCAGCGGCAGATCCCTGCTGAGGATTTCCCTGTGCACCCGCTCCCTGGTCAGGAAATAGTTGAGGCAACTGACACCGACGAAGGCGACGATCAGGATCGCCGACAGGGCCAGCAGCAGTCTGTTGCGAGAGTTTGTTTTCTTCATTGCTCCGCTACCGAGCTTTTCCCCCACATTGTCCCGCCAAAAACCCCGGCCCTGCCATGATGAGAAAAAAATGGTCGTCCTTTCAGCAACTCAGCACCGAAGAGCTGTACGAGATATTGAGGATTCGCCAACAGATCTTCACCGTCGAGCAGCGCTGCCCCTACCAGGATGCCGACGGCCTCGATCTCTGTGCCTGGCACCTGCAGGCGTTGCACGAGGCAGCTGATCCGCCGCGCCTCGGCGGTTATCTCCGGGTGCTGCCTCCCGGCAGCCGGTTTCCCGAACCATCGATCGGCCGCCTGCTGGTCGCCCTCGAGCTTCGCCATTGCGGACTTGCCAGAGAGCTGATGCAGGAGGCGCTGTCACGGATTACCGACCTCTATCCCGATATGCCGACCCGGATATCGGC
>CAYYWK010000340.1:0-4217 GCA_964475345.1 uncultured Desulfobulbus sp. | reverse complement strand
GATCGTCCCCTTCTGCGGGTCGGTGTCGGCCATCGTCAGTGGGATGCGCTCCCCGTCCTCGTTGGCCTTGAGGATGACGAACTGTCCCGGGCGGGCCTTCCTGGCGATGAGCGGAGCCTCGATTTCATTGAGAATCACTGTGCCACCGGACATTTCCTGGCGTCTTACGATCTTGAACATTTTTTCCTCCGTGATGAAAACAGGGTACGGGTCAAGCGTAACAGCTGCCGGTTTGCGTACTGGTTACGACAGAGCAGGTAATCACAAGTTCTCCGTTAAATCAACCCCCAGATGACGCAGATAGAAAAAGACAGGATGAAAAGCGGGGGTGGGGGAGAATGTGCAGGAAATCGAGATGTTGTTGCATGTGAACCGTTGTGCGCGTTGTGCGCTTTATGCGCAGAGGGCCTTCCAGATCCGGGAGAGTTCCACGACCAGAACCACTGTCCAGAGGAGGATGCTTATACCCGCCGCTGCCGCAGATATGTCTTTGATAACCTTGATCTTGTGATTTTCATGGGTCTCGACGAAGTCGCAGAGGGCCTCGATGGCGCTGTTGAACAGCTCGGCGATCAGGACCAGGGCGGTAGCCGCCGAGATCAGCAGGAAATCCACCCACTGGCGGAGCAGGAAGCAGGCGAGGAGGATGGCGATGGACATGAAGAACTTGTAGGCGACGCTGAAGTCATAACGGATGGCGTACTGCAGGCCTGAAATGCAGACCTTGATCTTTCGCAGCGGGTGGTAGCCTTTCTCGCCGGTACCGAGGAATTTATTGCGCATGGGAGTGTGCTGGGGAAGAGTTGAAAGTCGAGGATCCCGACGCCCATCACCTGGGATGATCGGACGGCAGGTGTGGGAGCAGGGTCTGCACCATCAGCACCAGCAGGATGGCGATGCCCAGCCCGGCAAGTATGTCCGAGGCATAGTGCACCCGCAGGTAGAACCGGGAGTAGCCGACACCGGCGACGATCAGCACGCTGCATGCGGCCATCGGCAATAGCCAGTTCGGCGGCAGGTGGCGCGCGGCAATCAGGCAGAGAGCCAGGAAGAAGGCGGAGGCCTGGGCGGTGTGGGCGCTCGGGAACGACCAGTCCGCAGGCATCGGCACGAGCGGTTCGCTGACTGCCGGTCGCGGGCGGCGGATCGCCAGCTTCACCAGGTGGATGACGATCGAGGTCAGCGCCAGACTGATTCCCAGCAGCGCCGCCTCCCTCATGAGTCCCGACCTGAGCAGCAGCAGGCAGAGGAGGGCTGCGGCAGGCATGAGCAGATAGAGAGAACCGAGCCAGGTGATCGTCGAAAAGAACGTGTCCATGCAATACCGGGGGATTGAAGAGGAACGGAAGCTGCCGCAATCTTACCATCGACTGATAGGAAAGCCAAATGAAATCGAAGGCTTCCGTGGTCCAGGACGGAATGCTGATCAGCTGTAATTACCAGTGGTTATGGGAATGGCGCGACAGCCTGCATGCACGCCGGACGGCGGAAGGCGAATTGGGCGATTTCAGCAAGCCGGTCGCCTTGATGTAAAATATTGATGTATCTTTTCTTTTTCTTTGAAAATATTTTGCAGATAGGTAAAATTGTGCTGGGATGACACTTGGTGGTCTCTCAAAAAACCGTTTGTCGAGAAAAAAGTACAGAGGAGTTAGAAGATGGCTGAAGGAACAGTGAAGTGGTTTAATGATGCGAAGGGTTTTGGTTTCATCGAACAGGATGGTGGGAAGGATATCTTCGTTCATTATTCCGCGATCAAATCAGAAGGGTTCAAGTCGCTCGAGGAAGGCGCCCGAGTCAGTTTCGATATCGTTCAGGGACCAAAAGGGCCTGCAGCGGACAATGTCGTAAAGATCAAGGGAAAATAGTCTCTCTTGCTGTTTTGCTCGAACGCGGCTGAAAGGGTATGAAGGCGTCATGAGACCGGGATTCCGGATGATCATGGCGCCTTTTTTTTGCCGTTTTCTTCCCCCTCCTTCGGTCAAGGTGCCTGCTTGCCAAAAATTGCGGCAGGTGCGGAAGAGTCTGCAATTGTCGTGGGTCCTGGGTGACGATGGCGGGTGATCTGAAAGGTGCCCTGGCCGGACAACTGTCGCCTGAGGAACTGGACAGGCTGGTGTGTTCCTACGATGTCGTTGGCGATATCGCCATCATCATCGTTCCGGATGATCTGCTCGCCAAGAAGAGGCGGATCGGCGAGGCCATTCTTGCCCTGCACCGGAACATACGGGTCGTCGCGCGCCGAGCCGGCCATTACGGCGGAGAATACCGGGTCATGCCGCTGGAGATCATCGGCGGGGAGGAGCGGCGGGAGACCCTGCACCGGGAAAACGGGGTGCGCCTGCTGCTAGACCTCGAGAAAGTCTACTACTCGGTGCGCAGCGGCAACGAGCGCAAGCGAGTGGCCTCGCTGGTCCGTGAAGGCGAGACGGTCCTCGTGCCGTTTTCCGGCATCGGACCGTACCCCCTGGTCATCGGGCGCGCCCAGCCCGACTGCCGGGTCGTCGGCATCGAGAAAAACCCGGAGGCCCATGCCTTTGCCCTGGCCAATCTCTTGCACAACAGGAAAATCCGCAATGTATCCTTCCTGCCAGGGGATGTCCGGGAGGTGGTGCCGCAACTCGGGACCCGCTTCCACCGGATTGTCATGCCGCTGCCGAAATCGGCGGGGGAGTATCTTGAGCTGGCGCTCGGCGTTCTGTACCGGGGCGGCTGGCTCCATTTCTACGATCTGCGGGAAAAGGATGATTTTTCAGGGGCGGTGGACACCATCGAACGGGCCTGTCGCGACAGCGGCCGGCTGCTTGCTGAGGCTACGGTGACCGTTGCCGGGCACTGCTCGCCGCGGCTGTTCAGGATCTGCGTCGATGCCCGTGTCGATTGAGCATCAGGTGACCCACATTTCGTACAGAGTCAGCAGGATCTCGAAAACGATGAGGATCACGATGTACCACTCCACCCGCAGCGACCGCTTGTTGTGGAGGAGGTCGAAGAGGGTTTCCGCCGTCCGGGAAACCAGTTCCAGCTTGCGTTCGATGGCCAGGTGCCGCTCCCGCAGCTCATAGTTGTCCTCGAGGTCGGCATAGAGCCGCTCGCATTGCGGCAGTTCCCAGAGAAGTTCGGGTTTTTCGCTGACTTCGACCCGTCCCACCATGCGCACCTGGATCATCAGGACATCGCCAATATGGTTGAGCAGGGTGCGGCTCTGGTGGCTGTAGGGCTTGCCGAGCTGGAGTTTCGAGGCCAGCGGTTCGACCCGGTCGAAAGATTTCTTGATGGTTGTCTCGTAGTGTCCGAGGACCACGCTCTTGGCCAGGGCGTCGGCGATGATCTGTAGCTTGCTGATATCGAATTCCTGCAGGGTTACCAGCGAGGAATCCACATGTTCATCCCGGGAGGAATCGATGGCGATAGTGACTTCCTCGGCCTCGAGCTCGTCAAAGGGCTCGACGATGCTGGCCGCGATGCTGGAGAGGAAAGCTGCCTCCTCGACGGCATTTAGTCCGTACATGACCACCACCCCGAAGCGGAACAGGACGGCCATGCCATTGGCGCCGGCACTGATGGTCAGGGGAGAGGCGGCGAGGCGCTGGGTGTTGCGGAAATACTGGATATCCAGCCGGTTACCGGCAAACAGCGCTCTACCGGTGAACCGGTCGAGTCCCTGCAGGGGAAGAATGGGCATGAAGGTTTCCTCCAATGGGGTTGAGTTGAACCGGCGAGCTGTATAGAGCAGTATGTCACAAGCTCTGCAAACTGGCAACCACCGTGCTGTTCCCGGGGTTGAATTCTGTTGTCCGGCGAAGGGGGTATGGTATAGTTACTGGCGCATCACGGGAGTGTGTCAGTTGAGGGCAGGAAGAACCTGCGGCAGAAAGCGCTGCGGCCCGGTCGGGTGCCGCAGCGGCATCGAGGAGATGGTATGTCGCTCATGCTGTTTGTTGAAAAGAAGCTGCCTCCTGCCGCCCTTGCCTGGCTGCGCAGAGCCTTCAGCGCCAAACAGCGTCTTGTCCTGAATGGCATTGCCGGATCGAGATGGCTCTGCACGCTGTACTACGCCGTTTTCTCCAGGGCCTTCAGGAGGGAGCAGCAGGCGGTCGCCGCCGGCCTGGCGCTGCATCACTCCCGGGTGGACCCGAACTCGCTGCGCACCCTGCTGCGGCGCAATATTCACCGTATCGAGAAGGGTCTGCTGATGCGCCCCCGCCGGGAACGTT
>CAYYWK010000339.1:0-4223 GCA_964475345.1 uncultured Desulfobulbus sp. | reverse complement strand
CCCGGTCGAGCGCCCCGGTAGGGATCTTCATGTAGGGCAACCTCATCAAGAATCACGTCGACTCCATCAACATCACCGACAACCAGACGTCGGTGACCCGGCTCTGCAGCCTGGCCGCCTGTGTCCACCTGAAGCTGCAGGGGCTCGATCCGGTGCTGCAGATGGTCGTCCGCGACCGCAACCGCATCGCCCTGCAGAGCGATCTGCTCGGCGCCGCCTCGTTCGGCATCAACAACGTGCTCTGCCTGTCCGGCGACCACCAGAGCTTCGGTGACAACCCGCAGGCCCAGAATGTCTTCGACCTCGATTCGATGCAGCTGGTGCAGACGGTACGGCGGATGCGCGACGAGGGGAAATTCCTGAGCGGCGACGAGATCAAGGTGCCGCCGAATTTTTTCGTCGGCGCTGCCGCCAATCCCTTCGCCGACCCGTTCAAGATCAGGGTGCCGCGGCTGGCCAAGAAGGTCGCCGCCGGCGCCGAGTTCATCCAGACCCAGTGCATCTACAACGTCGACAAGTTCGAGCTGTGGATGCAGCAGGTGCGCGACCGCGGCCTGAATGAACAGGTTTTCATCCTCGCCGGCATCACCCCGATGCGGTCGGTGGGTATGGCCAAGTACCTGCGCAAGTCGGTGCCGGGCATGGACGTTCCCGAGGAACTGATCACCCGGATGGCCGGGGTCGAGAAAGCCAAACAGGCCGACGAGGGGATCACCATCGCGGTGGAGACCATCCAGCGCCTCAAGGAATGCAAGGGGGTCGCCGGTTTTCATGTCATGGCCATCGAGTGGGAGGAGAAGGTGCCGGAGATCGTCGAGCGCTCCGGCCTGTACCCCCGGCCGGCGATCGATTGACCTTGAAGCCGCCCGGCGGGGACAAAGAGGGAGGAGCGGCGTATGTGCCAGATGCGTGTTGTAGCTGAGAAGGACGGTCGTGAAGAAGTGCTGCTGGAAAACGTGACGCGACTCGAACTTGTCGACAGCGGGATTGCCGTCACTACGCTGTTCGAGGGCTCGCGCGAGTTTTCCGGGGCGGCGCTGCGCCATATAGATTTTCTTGCCGGCAAGGTGGTTCTCGAACTTGGCTGATGGGTGTGGCCAGGCTGGAATGGCCGGTTTTTTTGAGCAATCAGGAGAACGTTCGTGGGAAATGCGGAGAAGATACGGATACTACTGAAACACTGGATCGACCATAACCGGGAGCATGCCGCCGAGTACGCAACATGGCAGGAGGCCCTCGTCGATGACGGCCATTCTGCCATCGCCGGCCTTATCGGGGCGGCGGTGGGCGAGATGCAGAAGGTCAACGGCTATCTCGAGCAGGCTCTTGAAGAGGCCGGCGGCGCGGATGAAGAGTCCGACCATCACCATCACCACCACCATCATCACCACCACTGAAACACTGGCAGCGCCGTTGCGGCGGGTAACCCCTGTTCGGAGAGCGTGCACCGCCCCGGCAGGGGTTCGCTGTTTCTGCAGGCCTGAGGCGGCGCAGCGCTGGTCCTGGCGGGAAGGCCGGCTCCGGCGTCCTCTGCTGTCCTTTCCCGGGATTCTTCCCCCTGTTCGCGTCGATGTCTGAAGAGATAGAGTATTTCGATATCTTCCAGTGCACCAGTTACGGCATCGTCGTCACCGATGCCGATGGACTGATCCGTCATGTCAATGACAAGTCGCTGCCCATCCTGAGGGTCGATGTCCGGCAATGCATCGGCCAGGATATCGCCAACATCCTGCCCCTGATCGGCCGCTCGGCGCACCAGTGCCTGGCCACCGGCCGGGATGTCCCGGGACACCAGATCCTCGGTCAGCGGGCCAGGCTCTTTCTCAACGTCAACCCGGTCATCCGCAACGGCAAGACCATCGGCGCCATCTGCAGCTTTCAGGAGCTGAGCATCGTCGAGACCTGGGCGAAAAAGCTCGATTCATACAAGACCCTCAATCGCCAGCTGGAGACGATCTTCGAGGCGTCCTCCGACGGCATTTGGGTCTGTGACGGCCAGGGGATGGTCATCAGCATCAACCGGGCCTCGGAGGTGCTCAACGGTATCAGCCGCCGGGACGTGATCGGCAGGAATATCGCCGACCTGGTGGAGCACAAGGCATTCGACCAGTCGGTCACCGCCGAGGTCATGGCCACCGGCCGACGACAGACGGTGATGCAGCATGTGGCCAAGACCGATCGCCATCTCCTGGTCACCGGCACGCCGTCCATCGACTCCAGCGGCAGCATTGCCCTGATCGTCGTCAACGAGCGCGACATGACCGAGCTGAACATCCTTCGCCAACAGTTCGAGGAGAGTCGCAAGATCGGTGAAAAATACCGGGACGAGCTCTCCGACATGGCATTGATGGAGCTCAAGCGCAACGAGATCGTCGCCGAGAGCAACCCGATGCGGCATGTCCTGCAGACGGCCATGAAGCTTGCCCACATCGGCGCCTCGAATATTCTCATCCTCGGGGAATCAGGAGTCGGCAAAGGGCTGCTGGCCAAGCTGATCCACCAGAGCAGCCCTCGGCAGCAGAATCCCTTCGTCGAGATCAACTGTGCGGCGCTTCCCGAGAACCTGCTGGAGGCCGAACTCTTCGGCTACGAGAAGGGGGCGTTCACCGGAGCCAGCGAAAAGGGCAAGGTCGGCCTGTTCGAAGTCGCCCAGGGAGGGACGCTGTTCCTCGACGAGATCGGGGATATGCCGCTGGCCCTGCAGGTCAAGCTGCTCAAATACCTCGACGATCGCAATATCCGCCGCATCGGCGGCACCCAGTCGATCCGGATCGACTGCTCGACCATCGCCGCCACCAACCGTAACCTGCCGGCCCTGGTCCAGTCCAGACAGTTCAGGGAGGACCTCTACTACCGGCTGAAGAGCTTTATTCTTGAAATCCCCCCGCTACGCGAGCGCCCGGAGGATATCGCCGGGTTGGTTCGGGCCTCGCTGCAGGCCTTCAACCGGAAATACGGCCTGACCAGGACCATTGATTCGCGGACGGTGCAGATGCTGATGCGCTCTGTTTTTCCCGGAAATGTCCGGGAACTCAAGAACATTCTGGAAAATGCGGTGGTGCTGAGCAACTGCGACCAGATAGACGCCTTCATCGCCAGCAGCATTGCGGAAGGCCAGGATGCCCCGGCAGTTTCGCACAGGACCGTTGAACGTGGGGGGCAGAGCCTCGCACAGCAGCTGGATGCGGCGGAGAAGTCGATCCTGCTGGAGGCCGCCCAAACCAGCAGGACGACCCGGGAGATGGCGGCTGCGCTGGGAATCAGTCAACCTTCCGTTGTCCGCAAGCTCAGGCATCACGGAATCTCGCTGCGCTTGATCAAAAAGTGAATCAAAGTCTGTGACAGCCTTTCCCTGCGGAGCAGGCCCGCCTTTGCCGCAGTCATCTCTCCTTCCCCCTCCTAGCCTCACGGCGGGCGTTCCTGACCCTTCTCGTCCCTGGCATGCCCGGGCGGTGGCGTCGCCCATCGGGTTTGATCAACATCTTGATCAAACCCAAGACGATACAATACCACGATAAATTCCCGTTTGATCAGAATCTGGATCAAAGGGTGTCGTGCGGGCCTGCCGGGCAGTGATCCAACATAACGGAATCACATGTAAAATAAATTATCAATGAATGGCTCGGCGTTTGCTAAAGAGAAGCCAGTTGCCTGACCGGCTGTGTTCTGCAGAGTGGATCTCCTGCACCCATCATCTCATCAACGAAGGAACAGACATGGAAACGTATCAGAAAAACGCCGCACTGCATGAGCAGCGGGAAAAGGTCATCGCCAAGGGAAATGTCAGCGGCACCGACCGGTATATCACCCACGGTAGGGGAGCAATTCTGGTGGATGTCGAAGGCCAGGAGTACATCGATTTCGGCGGCGGCATTGCGGTCATGAATGTCGGGCATTCCCACCCCAGGGTGGTCAAGGCGCTGCAGGAGCAGGCCGAGAAATTCACCCACACCTGTTTCATGGTGACCCCCTATCAGGCCCCGGTGGAGCTGGCCAAAAAACTCATCGCCGCAGTGCCCGGCGATTCCGAGAAACGGGTGATGTTCGCCAACAGCGGTGCCGAGGCGGTGGAGAACGCGATCAAGATCGCCCGCTACCATACCAAGCGGACGGGTATCATCGCCTTCGAAAACGCCTTCCACGGCCGAACCTTGATGACCATGACCCTGACCTCGACGGTCAAACCCTACAAGGTCGGCATGGGTCCCTTTGCCCCGGAGGTC
>CAYYWK010000338.1:0-4231 GCA_964475345.1 uncultured Desulfobulbus sp. | reverse complement strand
TACCCTGGCCAGAAGGAATCAGACCTGCATAATGGTTGACATAAATGATCTTTGTATTTTCGGTGGCGTTGTTGTAGATCTGCTCGTTGGCCCGCGATGTAAGAAAGCTCGCAAAGGAATTGACGACCGGCAGCAGTCCCTGGCTCGCCAATCCACCGGCCATGGACACCATGTCCTGCTCGGCTATGCCGCATTCGATGAATCTATCAGGGAAGGCAAGTTCAAACTGCCTGACCCGGCAGTCGGCGGCAAGATCTGCATCAAGGACAACGATATCGCTTCTCTCACCGGCCAGATCAACGAGTGAAGCGCCATAGGCGTCGGCAACAAATTCCGCCCTGGATTTGAGGGTGGGCTGGGCATCCCCCTTGCTGTCGGTCTCTCCGACCAGGACCACGCCCGGCCCAACCGTCCCGTCCGGCATGACCTCGCATGTTTCGACATGGCCGAGTCCCAAGGCATTGCTGGTCCTGTTAATTCGACCGAGTATCTCACCGTATGCTCTCGCGTAGGCCTCATCTGAAGGTGCGCCGGAATGCCAGAGATAGTACCCCCGGCCATCCCCAAGGGCCTGGGGATGTTCCATGAACGAAACGCCCTTCCCTTTGATCGTGTCGGCAATGAGTATTTTTGGTGTGTCCGTAATGCTGCGGAATTCATTGAACACTTCCGCAAGAACTGCATGGTCGTGACCATCGCAGCGGGCGACATGCCATCCGAAAGAACGGAATTTTTGCTCGAGATCTCCGAGCGGGACTATCTGGTGCACCTCTTTATCCGACTGGACTTTGTTGTGGTCGACTATTACCACCAGGTTGCCGAGCTTCTGACATGCTGCTCCTTGCAGGGCTTCATAGTTTTGTCCCTCTTGCCACTCGCCGTCGCCTGTCAGGACAAAAACCCTCCCTTCCCGCTTCAAAGCCTTTTTCGCCCATGCCATGCCCCTTCCCTTTGATATGCCCATTCCAAGGGACCCGGAATTGGCTTCAATGCCAGGGATAGCGTTATCGGGGTGCCCATCAAGACCATTCAGGCGGCGCAGGGAAAGAAGTTTTTCAACCGGCAGCACCCCTGCTGCATACAACAGCGCATACAGGCCGGGCACATCATGACCTTTCGATGAAAAATAGATATCTCGATCTGGATTATCCAAACTCCTGGTCAACGTGTTCATCTCTTTGAAATAGAGATGAGTCACGATATCCATGGCGCTGAAACTGGAACCTAGATGGCCTGATCCTGCCCTTTTTACAGCCATCAGGGCGTTTGCGCGGTTCATGTCGGCAAACAGAAACAATTTTCCCGATAACGGACAGTTGCGGTGAAATACCTTGTCAAATTGGTTGTTCTGGATCAGTAGAAGTTGCATACTTATATGTTATCGCCGCCTGTTGGTATTGATGTATTATACTTCCGGTTTTTCTGCGATGAGATTGAGGCTGGTTGGAATACCATTCAACGTATCAAAACTGCTGTCTTTGTTCAATCCGCTTTCAAATGCATTCCATTCACTGACTCTGACAAAGCTCATGTCGAGCAGACAATTTTCCAGGAACTCCCTGTCAAAAACGCATCTATGAACGTTCTCACGATAATCCTGTTCCCCGCATATTCTTCCTGAAATACGGGGATACAAAGGCAACGCCTTTGATTGGTACAAGGAACAGAGCCGAGCAAAATCCGGTACAGCAATTCGGACAACTCCGCCGCGCCGAAGCATTGCATAAACCAGCGACAATGCGTTAAGAACAGTATCTCCTTCTGTACGTCTATCCCACCCGGGATAACCATAATGTTCCAGAACATGTGATAGATACACCTCACTGCACATGCCATGGAGATTCTTACTGCACCAAGCCAGGTCAGCTACTATATCAACAGAATGTGTGTATCGTAAATCGACATTGATATATCCCGGTTGCGAAATATCACCACAGCCGTAATAGATTTTAATATCTTCAATATTTTTTATTAAACGTTTAAACTTAATAGGACGGAAGATCACATTAACATAATATCTCAACAAGCAGAAAATCTCATGAATATTATTTTTTATTGAATTATCGATGTTCAATTTCATCAATATTTACCATTCAAAGTGTCGAAAAATGCAGGAATGAACAGAATGTACATGAGTGACTCTTAATGATGATATTCATTAAATTGAGAATTTAATGCTGTTCATTATCCAGAGAAATATTTACGTAAAGCATTCTGATTTCATCTCTTCGGAATGGTTATCACTTACCAGTTCAAATCTATTTCCCAATAGACCTTTGGAGAATGTCTATAATCCTGCCTTGATGCTCCTCCATGCCAAGCCAGAGAGGCAACCGCAACAAACAATCAGCAGTTTTGTCGGTAATATTCATGTTGCCATGTATTCTGCCGAATTTACTACCGAATGGAGATGAATGCAAAGGTATGTAATGAAAAACTGCCAGTATATTTTCTTTCTTCAACGATTCAATCACTTTCGTTCTCGATCGCAAATCGTTGAGCAGTATGTAATACATATGTGCATTGTGAACGCACTCCTTCGGAACTACGGGCCTGCGCAGCAACCCGGCTTCTTCAAGATCCTCCAGTGCAGTATGGTAACTATTCCAGATGAGAAGTCGTTTCCGTGTAATCTCCTCCGCCTCCTCCATCTGAGCCCAGAGAAAAGCCGCAATTATTTCTCCGGGCAGATAGGATGAACCGATATCCACCCAAGTATATTTATCTACTTGTCCACGGAAAAACTGTTTGCGGTTTGTACCTTTTTCTCTGATTATTTCTGCACGGTCAACTATTTCAGGATTATTAATGAGCAAGGCGCCTCCTTCCCCAGAAATGATGTTTTTGGTTTCATGGAAAGAAAGCGTTCCCAAATGTCCTATCGAGCCAAGTGGTTTCCCCTTGTAAGTTGACATGATCCCCTGTGCCGCATCTTCAATGACAAAAAGCCTGTTGCGCTCGCCAATCGCAACTATTGCATCCATGTCACATCCCACTCCTGCGTAATGTACCGGGACTAACGCTTTGGTGCGCTCTGTTATGGCGTCCTCAATCAGGTGGGCATTCAGGTTGTGTGTTTGCGGTTCTATATCGACAAACACGGGAACCCCACCCCTCAGGACAAATGCATTTGCAGTCGATACAAAGGTATACGATGGCAGAATCACCTCATCTCCGGGTTGAATATCAGCCAGCAACGCCGCCATTTCCAGCGCACCGGTGCACGAATGCGTCAGCAGAGCCTTTTTTGCCTGGGTTTTCACCTCCAGCCACTCATGGCATTTTTTTGTGAATGCGCCATCACCGGACAGATGGCCGGCCGCATGAGCTTGTGAGATATAGGTCAGTTCACGACCGGTCATATACGGTTTATTGAAAGGAATACTTCCGCTGTTATTTTTTTCGCGCAACGTAAACGAGCCCCCCTCCAACTGGTAATGATGCATTCAATCCGATGAACAATTGTTCAGCCTTCATCAACAATGAAAACAACAGGTTCAACAAAGCGGGTATCTGCAGCTCCTTTATCGCGTCGACATCTTTGCGCATGCCGAGAACCAGTCGTGATATCAGCATTACCGGAAGCAGCAGTGTTACAAAGGATGTTTTCCAAACCGGTTCAAATCCAGCCTGTACTACTTTTTCTTCCAATTCTGCAGCTGAATATCTGCGCACATGGCATGCCGCCTCATCCTGGCGGCTCCATAGCCATTTATGCTGCGGAACAGTCAGTACGACGATGCCTCCCGGTCGAAGCGCATTGTGTATCTGCCCCAGAACGAGCGTATCCTCCTCGATATGCTCCAGAACATCAAATGCGCCAATCGCATCGAATTCATCGAAAAATGGAATATACCGCGCATCGATCTGGATCACTTCCGCATGGGGTACCCGATTTTTTGCGATCATGAGGCCCTCACGAAACAGCTCTCCTCCGATGATGTGGGCTGATGGATATTCCTCGGCGACCCTGCTCAGTACAAAACCCGTTCCGCATCCAACCTCGAGAAACCTGTTCATCCGAGGAAGATATCGTTTGAGCGTGCCAGCAATCAGCTCATTGCGACTCTTGAACCAGAAATGTCTTGCCTCCAATTTGGCAAGCTCAGAAAAAAAATCGATTTTGAAACCTTCGTGCCCACAATCCCCACCGGAGGATTGCGGCAGCAGGACAGCTATTGAATCCTGCACTTGCGGATTCCACTGACAATGTGGACAATGCCAGGAAGCC
>CAYYWK010000337.1:0-4235 GCA_964475345.1 uncultured Desulfobulbus sp. | reverse complement strand
AACATGTCGTGTTCGTCGCTGTACGTGCGCTGCGACATTTGGGGCCATTGCCCGGAAGCGGCGGGCTGATGTCCCTGCTGTCCGCGCTGGGTTTGCATAGAGGCGGCTGTCCGGCCGCTTGAAAAAGCGTCGGCCTGGAGGGTTTGCGGCCTCGAGCCTGTTGTCGTCTGCACCTTTCCGTCCGAGGTCAGCCCGGGCTGGAACGGGGTCTGCTGGATCGCGGCGGGTGATCCCGTGATCCTCGCTGAGCGTGCCTGTTCGGCATTCATCCGGCCGGCAGCCGCGGTTCCGGATTGGGCCGTGGTGCCTCTCGAATTCACCCTGCTGGAGGCGGAAGAGGGCACCGCGTTGTTGAGCTGCTGGTCGCCGATGACCGTCGATGCGCTCTCGCCGGAGGCGTTGTTGCTGGCGGAGACGGTCGCTTCGCCCTTGGTGGCGCTGGCCTGGAGGGTGTAGTCCTTGCCGGTGCTGCTCTGCATGTCCGCCTGGGCATTGACCGAACCCGAACCGGTCCCGAGGTCGTCGGCGGAAACCTGGGTTTGGGTGGTCGCCGTCAGACCGCTGCTGGTGGTGAGGCTGCCCTGGCCGCTGTACTGGGCACTCTCGATCTGGCCCCCGTCAGTGCGGGTCACGGTGCCCGATCCGCTCCGCGTGCCAGCCGCCCATTGCCCGGTGGTGTCATTGGTGGCAATCCCTCCCATGGTGCTGGAAGTCACTGTCGTATTGCCGTTCACAGTCACCGAGCCGGCTGCCGCTCCACCCATGGAGACGCTCTGCCCGGTGCTTGTCTGGACGGTTGCCGCCCCTGTCGCCACGCCATAGGTGGTCCCGTCGACGGTCTTCACGGCATGGGCCGAGCCGCTGGAGACAGTCGCCGAATTTCCCGCCGGCCCACTGAAGGTCGTCTGGCCGGAGTGGAGCCCGGCGTTGACCACCCCTGTCGTCACGGCCCCGCCCCCGCTGTGGGTTATGGTGGCATCCCCATGAGGGCCGGCAACAGTCACGCTGCCAGCAGTGTTCCGGTAGACGACGGTCTGCGGCGAATCGATCACGTAGACGGCCGAGGTTGCCGTCGGCACCTCGACAACCGCTGCGGTCCCCGATGCGGTGACATAGCTGACGCTTCCGGTGTAGGGCGTTCCCACGAAAACGACTTCGGTGTAGTCGTCCGGGGTGGTGGTAACCACATAGGCCATAGGGTAGGCGGGATAGAGGATGAGGAGCCGGCTCGGTGAAGACGGGCTGGTGGTGACGATCTTCTGTTGTTGCGGGTCCGTCATGATGATGTGGATGGGCTCGTCGGCGGCGACGAGGACAGTCTGGCCGGCCTCGGCCGAAGGTTTTTCTGTGGTGATGACAAGCAGGCATGACGAAGCAGGTTCGGCGACCCGGATGCCGTGGATGTCGTCGCCGGCGGCAGTGATGCTCAGGTGGGACAAGGGCGCCAGGACGAGGGTGCTTGAGGGCAGCTGCAGGTGCAGCGGTCGGTTGCCGGGGTTGACGAGCAGGAGTTTTCCGGGGCTGGAGCTGGAATCAGTGAAGGTGACTGTCCCTTCGTTGCCTTCGACGACGAAGGTCCTGTCGAGATCATCTGCGGCCGGCAGGACGACGATCTTCCTGTCGGCCTGATGGAAGACCATGAGAGGCATCATGCCAGGTCGGGCCTTCCCGGAAAGTGCTTCGTCGGTGGGTACGGCTGCCGCCCCGAGGAGAATGACTCCCCCTGTGGAACCAGAACCCGTTGCGGGTGGCGGGGGTGTTGCGGTGGCGGGGGCTGCGCCCTGCACCGAGTCTGCCGGAGCACTATGTGCAACCTCGCCTGGGGCCGCGAGGAAGCGCCGGCGCTCAGTGGCGAGTCGCTCGGCCTCGGCGGGGAGATTTTCCATGATCTCCTCGACGTTGGGGTGCCGCCTGCTGATGACGCGGCGGACCATCGGTGGGACGCTTTCCCAGCGCTGCTGGGCGGCGATTGCCTTTTCCCGTGCCGCTTTCGCATCTCCGGCCATAACCGCCTCCCAGCACGCCTCGATTCTGCCGCGCATGTCCATGACCGGTCCGTCGGCCGGCAGCGCCGCGGCCATGCAGAAGCCGGTCCGGTGGCCCGTCGGCATCATGATGCCTGCACCGAACAGGAGAAGAAATATGACAAACCGTGCGTGCCGACCATTGATCCGCATACAGATTCTCCTTTGTGTTTCTCGCCTGCGCGAGGGTTCGGGGAGGAACCGCCCTTCGCTGCACCGCGGCGAAGATGTCCCCGGTGACCAGGCGGCATGTCCATGTTGCGTTTTCCGCCGCCTGGTTCCGATTGTCTAGAGATCCACCTCGACCAGTGTCCCCGACTCGACGACGAACTCCTCGGCGAGGGTCTGCCGGGTGGTGCCGTGCTGCTGCTCGTGCCAGTCGAGGCGGTAGCGTCCGGGTGGCACCGGAAGCGGGTCCCAGGTCTCGCTGGCGACGATTTCCCGTTTGTCGTCGAGGTTGACCAGAATGATCCGGTAGGGCGGCCTGGCGTCGGGGGGGTGGTTGAACTTGAGGCCAGAATCGATGTTGACCTCAGCGAACCCTTTGGTGCCGATGCTGACGTTGCCCCAGACGATATCCCCATGGTTGTGTTCGGTCGGCCGCAACACCAGCTCAGAGTCGCCGGCCGGGGCCAGCTGCGGCGCGAGCCTGTTCCATGAGCCGAGAAGGGCGCCGTCACCTGTCCGCAGGCCGAAATAGTAGACGTCCTTTGCCAGCCATTCGGCCGGTCTCGGGTTGATGCCACCGTCGAGGATTGCCTCGTTGAGCTTGCCCCCTTCGATGGTGATTTCCCGGAGCATGAGGGGTTTTGCGCCATGCTGTTCCTGTTGCCACCAGAGTTGGTAGACCCCCGCCGGAACGACCTCGCCGACACCGACGAGCCGGGAACGCCAGAACGGCTCCTGCTCGCCCGGCATCACCAGGCCCCACCAGTACGGGGCGGACATCCCTTCCGGCAGGCTCACCCGGAGGCCGGTGTCGATTGCCGCCTCGGTGGTCTTGCCGGCGGCTACCTCTATGAGCTCGGTGAGTTGCGTATCGGTATGGCCATGCTCGCTCTGACGCCAGAGGATCTGGTAGGAGCCGGCGCCGACTCGGATCTGGCCCTCGCTGGCGGAGCCCTTGACCTCGCCGCTCTCTATGTCGGTCAGCGACCAGGCGCGCGGGGGGATGGTCACCCAGGGAGCCGGTTTGAGGATGACGGTGCCCGGGCCGGCAATCCGCAGGGTCTTCGACTGCACCGTGGAGGTGGCAACCGTGCCTGCGTCGGGGGGCGGCGGGGGAGGGGGGAGCGGTGCTTTAGTGACGGCCGCTTCCTTCACCTGGTTCAGCGAGGCCTGCAGCTGATCGACGGTATCCGCCTGAAAGTATCGGCCTCCGCCGGCTTCGGCTATGCAGGCGAGCTGTTTCGCTGCCTTGTCGTCGACATCGAAGCCGACCGCATGGAGGACGAGCTTGACGCCCTGGCTCTTCAGCTGTCCAGCTATGGCGCAGGGGTCGCCCTGACAGGTTTCGATGCCGTCGCTGATCAGGACCACGGTGGTCTGATCCTCCCGCCCCTCCAGCTGTTTTCCTGCGGCGACCAGGGCATCGCTGATCGGGGTCTTGCCGAGGGCGTTCAGCCTGTTCATCCTGCCGCCGATCTCACCGGGGGCCGTTCCCAGTGGGCTGATCACCTCGATGTCGGCGCAGTCGGCCTTGCGCCGATGTCCATAGGTCATCAGCCCGGCCTCCATGTCGGCCGGCAGCTCCTGGAGCAGCGTGGCGAGTATTTTTTTTGCGGTGACGGTCTTGGGTTCATGATCGACGCGCCCCCACATGGAGCCCGAGCTGTCCAGGATGAACAACAGCCCTTCCCGGCCAGCCGCAGGTGGTGGATCAAAAGCCAGTGCCATGGAAATGAGAAGAAGCGGCAGCAGCTGTCTGCAGATACGATCCCTGGCCGGAATGCTCATGTTTCCCTCCTTCAAAAGTGATCATCTGGTCATTGATGCAGGCTCTGTCGAAACGTCAGGGACAGTGTATCACACCGGCAGCGGCAAGACAAAATTCCGGAAGGTCTATCCGGGAGGCAACGGCAACAGCCATGGCAGTAAAGCTGCCCGTATCGTCCCGGCCTGTTCGGTTGAAGGCAGCGGGCGGTTCATTTATGCCGCGTGACCGCGGGTTTTCGGCGGTTCGGCTGCGGCCCGGGCAGGGACAGCCCGAGG
>CAYYWK010000336.1:0-4238 GCA_964475345.1 uncultured Desulfobulbus sp. | reverse complement strand
CGAAACGGCCCATATCCCGGAGGTAGGTGGTCGTGGTCTCCTCGGCCTCGTGGGCATCCTCCTCGCCGCCGGACCCGACCATTTCTTCCTTGAGGTCGTCGATATCGAGGGAAGACTCATCCTTCTTTTCCCAGATCTCACCTGAAAGAGTCCGTTTCTCGCCGGACTCCTCGATGGTGACGATTTCGATGTCATGGGCGCCGAGGAAGTTGAAGATGCTCTCGATTGCGCTAGGATCTTTTATCTCTTCCGGCAAAAGCTCGTTCAAATCGTTGAAACTTATACACCCTTCCGACTTGCCAGCCTTGAGAAGATTTTCTTTGAGTTCGGACAGCACTGGTGAACCGCTCCGTTGCGTAATTGTGAAAGGCTATCGCTGCGTCGACAGCGACGACACGATACCAGCCTTTTTCGAGAAAGTAGAGATTGCCTCTGTTAACGCCGCATAACAAAAAAAATGCCATCGGAATACCTTCCGAAAGCACTATTTTATCGCAGGAAACTTACAATTTTAATCTATCACCGGACGAATTGCAAATTGAAAAAAACCGAGCCGCCCCCGAACAATCTCCTCGCAATACCCCGTCCAGCCGTGTCAGAATGGAGAGTGGAAGGCGGTGGTCGGAGGAGTTGTCATGGTATATTATAGCATTCCTCTGTCGAGAAACAAGCCTGCTCCGCGACATTTCCCCGGCGCGCCGCATCCGGCCCTCTTTCCCTATGCAATACCAACATATTACCGAGAAAGGCAGCCCCATGATTCGGACCGATCAGCCACACCGCAGAGCAAGCGGCGTCCTCGCCCATATCTCATCATTGCCCTCCCCCTACGGCATCGGCGATATCGGTCCGGCCGGCGAAGCCTTCATCCGTTTCCTCTCCTCGGCCGGCCAGAGCTGCTGGCAGTTCCTGCCCACCGTGCCGACCAACGCGCTCTTCGACAGCTCTCCCTACATGAGCACTTCGGCCTTTGCCGGCTCCCCCTTGCTCATTTCGCCCGACCTGCTCTTCGCCGATGGCCTGGTTACAGAGTCGGAACTCGAAGATCACCCGGATTTCTCTCCCTACCGAACGGATTACCAGGCGGTCGCCGAATTCAAGGAGCGCCTCCTGCTCAAGGCCTTCAGCCGTTTCGACGGATTTTCCGGCGAGCCCTTCCAGCGCTTCGTCAAGACCTCGCCGTGGCTTGAAGACTACGCCCTGTTCATGGCGATCAGGGAACACTGCGGCGACGCCGGCTGGTTCGACTGGCCGCCGGAGCTGGCAGGCCGAAATCCGCAGGCCCTTGAACTGGCGGGAAAGAAACATCGCGACCGCTGCCGCTACTACTGTTTCGAGCAGTACATTTTTTCCAGGCAGTGGCAAAGGCTCCGCAAGGCGGCGGAGGACGCTGAAATCCGCCTTTACGGCGATATTCCCATATATGTCGGCCTCGACAGCGTCGACGTCTGGGCCAACCAGTCCATCTTCAGCCTCGACCGAAAAACCCTCCGGCCGGAACAGGTCGCCGGCGTCCCTCCCGACTATTTCAGCGCCACCGGCCAGCGCTGGGGCAACCCGCTGTACCGCTGGAAAAGCCGGGATCCGGAGGTCCGCTCCCGGCTCATGGACTGGTGGACGGCACGGTTTGCCGCAGTCTTCCGGATGGTGGACATGGCACGGATCGATCATTTCCGGGGCTTCGAATCGTACTGGGCGATCCCGGCCCATTGCACAACCGCGGTTGATGGCGCGTGGCTGCCGGGACCGGGAAGGACCTTTTTCGACGAAATCTTCAGGCGCCTCGGCAGGCTCGATATCATTGCCGAAGATCTCGGGGTAATCACCCCGGAAGTCTCCGCCCTCCGTGACAATCTCGGCTTCCCCGGCATGAAGATCCTGCAGTTCGCCTTTGACGGAGACCCTACCAACAGCTATCTGCCCTGGAATTTCACGACAGCGAACTGCGTGGTCTACACCGGGACCCACGACAACGACACTACCGTCGGCTGGTTTCTGAGCAATTCCGTCGACGATCACCGGCGCCAGCAAATCAAGCGCCATGCCAACCGCCGTCTCCACGATGACAGCGGTATCCACGAAGACCTGATCTATCTTGCAATGTCCTCAACCGCCAGGCTGGCGATCATCCCCCTCCAGGATGTGCTGGGCTTCGGCAGCGACTGCCGAATGAACACCCCCGGCGTTTCCACCGGCAACTGGGCCTGGAGGTGTGCGCCCCACTACCTCACCCGACAGCTGGCCGAGCATCTCTCTGCAATGAGCCGGCGCTTCGGGCGGAACATGGAAATGTGACTGGCGCCGGAACCAGGAATCCCGTTTTTCTTGCAGAAAACAGGGGAACCGGAACAAAGGCTTGACAAGCACCGGGCAGTCTTGTAAAAGAGTCAGCACATTTTGGCCCCATCGTCTAGTGGCCTAGGACACTGGCCTCTCACGCCGGTAACAGGGGTTCGAGTCCCCTTGGGGTCACCACTGAACAAAACAAGGACTTACAGGCAATGCTGTGAGTCCTTTTTTTATTGAGGAGTGTGCGTCAAGTTCTGCTGCGTACTTCAGCATATCGATTCCACGAAGAACAACCGGCAGCCAGCCGAGTTTCAAACAATTACAGTCATTGAACTTGATTTCCCCTCCCTGGATGGCAATATTCCAGTGAAATTTCTTTGCCGGACTTTCGCCTGCACGATCAATGCAGGGATCTGAAGAGTCAGGAGGAGCAGAAGAACGAGCCACTGCCGGCTCTCTGAAAATGCGCCCCCTGCCGCAGCGGCAGTCTGCCGGCAGATACAGCAGCAGCCGGCGCAATCCGCGTTCGACCACAGGAGCTTCATGAGCAACCTCATCAAGAAAATCGCCCTCTATGTCCTGATTATCCTGGGCATCATGTACGGCTACCAGTATGTCACCGGCAGGAGCATAGCCACCCTGCCCCGCGAGATCGTCGACAAACTGCAGCAGAAAGGCCCTGCCGAATCGACCAACCCACAGTATTACAAGGATCCGGCCGGAACCATTCCAGGCAACTGAGACCTCACAGGGACCGCTCCGTTGGCGCCACCCGACAGCCTGACCGCTCAGCCGGCCTGCTCCCGGGTGCCTGGCCGGGCAATCGCGACTTTTTCGTAGACCAGCAGGAACACCAGCAGCAGGATGAAGATGCCGGCATGGAGGGCGAGCAGCAGGAAGGTCGTCAGCAACTGCGTGTTGGCGTTCATGGCCGCCACATCCATTGCCACCGCCTTGTTGAAATTTTCCCGGAAAGCCTGCTTGTCTTCCTCTTCTGGCTTGAAGACGGCAAAGGCGTCCTTTGCCGAAACGAACGGCACAGCCACGCCGAAATGCTGATACACATGCTGGGCGGCGTAGTGCCCCTTGTCCGGGTTTTCAGCCAGAAAGGCGGCAAGTTCGGGGTGAATTCCCTTGCTGGTTTCCTGTTCGAGCATTCTCCATGCAGCATAGTTCCGCTCGAGGGCAAACAGCAGCACGGCGGCGTTGAGCAGGAACAGGCCCGCCAGCACCGCCGCCAGCGCTCGTCGCCCATCCTGCACGGCAATCCACAGGCTGACAGGCAGGATTATGGAAAAAAGAACGACCAGCGGGTATTGTACATATTCATGGAGGACTATCCTGGGCACGAAGAAGTAGCCGCCAAGCAGCAGCAACCACAGCAGCAGGGTCAAAAGCGGCAGTTTTTTCAACGTAAACCTCCATTCGGGCTGTTGGGAATACAGCGATTCGTTGACTGCGCGCAGAACGGCACGGCAGCCTGACACGTCAAGGAACAGACGGCATGCAGGGGAAACCCTTCCTCTCCCGAATCCCGCTCAATCCAGCGTAACGGTGTTGAAGTGATTGAAAAATTCGACAACAATCAGCCGCCGGCAGACGATTCGCTGCCTGGACGGCATCGTAAATTGAAAGCCCCCGCCTTCTGGCTTCTCGTGGTTCTGGTCGTTCTTACCGCCACCGGTGCGATCCTTCTCGACGAATCCGTCACCCGCACTGCAAGCGAGATCACCTCCCACACCGCCTCCATGCTGCGGCGACATTTCGCGGATGGCATCAGCATGGAGGCTGCCGGCCGCTTTTTCGAGGAGATCCGCACCGGAAAGGCACCATCCCGGCAGGATGCCCCCGACACAGAAGCAACGGCCATACTCCTTTACACCGTCGAACTGAAAGACGGCGGCAGGGTAGAGGGCAGGAGCATCAACGTCGGCAGGGACACGGTCACC
>CAYYWK010000335.1:0-4239 GCA_964475345.1 uncultured Desulfobulbus sp. | reverse complement strand
CTACGCCTTCCTGATCCGGGGCCTGCTCGATCTCTATGCCGCCGACCACAACCCGCACCGCCTGCAGCAGGCGCTCGGTCTGGCGGAGCGGATGGTCGAGGATTTTGCCGACCCTGCCGGAGGTTTCTTCGACACCGTCGCCGCAAGCGGACTGATCACCAGAATGAAGGATCGCTTCGACGGCGCGGAGCCCTCCGGCAATTCGGTGGCCGCCATGGCCCTGCTGCACCTGGGGCGGATTACCGGCGACCCGTCCTGGCAGGAGATGGCCAAGCGGACCATCCTCGCCGCGTCGGACACCCTGGCCGAGCAGCCTGCGGCACTGCCGCTGCTGCTGGCCGCCCATCTCCTGGACCGCGGCAGGAACCGACTGGTGGTCATCGCCGGCTTCCCGGCCAATGACGATACTCGGATGCTGCTGGGTGCCGCCAGTCGCCGCTACCAGCCAGACACGACGGTACTGGTGGCGGATGGCGCGGCCAACCAGGACTATCTGGCAACGCTGCAGCCCTTCATCGCGGAGTTCCGGGAAAAGGAGGGCCGGGCCATCGCCCAGGTCTGCGAAGGCCAGAGCTGCCGGCTGCAGACCGCCGACCCTGGCGAATTGTACAGGATCCTCGGGGAATGAGGAGTTACAGGATTTCGCTGGTCAGCCAGTAGTAGATGATGTAGACCCCGGCGACGAGGAGTAGGACCGCGGAGATCTTCTGCACATAGGGCAGGACCCGGCGCAGCGCCCCAACCACCACACCCTGCTTGACCAGGGCGATCCCCAGGGTCAGCACCAGCAAGACGCTGCCGGTGCCGGCGATGTAGCTGACAAATTGGAGAAGGCCGATGCCGACGTCGCCGGAGGCGATGGAACTGCCCATCACCAGCAGGAAGATCGGCAGGGTGCAGCTCATCGAGGTGGCTCCGAAGGTGGCCCCGAACAGGAAAAAGCCCCAGACCGTCATCCGCCGCGGGTCGCCGAACTTTTCCGACAGCCTGAGCAAGGCCGGCGCCGACACATAGTGCCCCAGCAACATCCAGACCCCCAGGACGAACAGGCAGGCCCCGACAACCAGCGACAGCCACGGGATCATCCGGTGCAGGAAGGTGCCGCCGAGGACGATGATCGCGCCTGCCACACCGAACAGCAGGCCGAATCCGGAGGTCACCACCAGGGTCACCCCCAGGGCCTTGAAGGTCCTGCGCAGGACCGACTGGTCATGGAACCTGCCGTCCTCCGCCCCCAGATAGAGAGTCAGGTAGACCGGCAGCATCGCGAAGCCGCAGGGATTGACGGCCGACACCATACCTGCCCCGAAGGAGTAGCCGAACGGGAGATAGGATGCCACCTGCGTCAGCCATTTGCTGAAGAGGATCTGAATTTCCATTTTTGCCTGGGAAAGAGGTTTGTGGACATGATCCGGCCTGGTATCCCGGGCCCTCACCAGCGACGAGGATATTGCAGCAATCCTTGAGAAGTCAGGACGGCACCGGCTGCAACGCGCGCAGACAATTCCAGCGGTGTCTGAACGCCGCATGCGGGGACAAGGGATGGCAGGCAGCTGCCGGCTCCCAGCGCGGTTTTCAGTCTGCGCCGCCCGGCACCACCAGCACCGGTACTTTCGACTTCTTCAGCACCGATTTGATATTTCCGCCAACCGAAGAACTGGACAACAGGCCCTCGCTCGCCCCCATGATGATCATGTCGCAGCTGTTTTCCGACGCCTGCTGGAGAATGGCCTCGACGACATCCCCCTCCTGCACCACGACAACGCTCGGAGGAACAGCGGCGTTTTCCTCTCCCGGTTCGTTCTCCTTACAGAACTCGCTGAGGGCGGTGCGCGCCATCTGCCTGGGCGAGACCTTGCCGACCAGGGCATGCTTGGCTTCCTCCATGTTGTTTTTCAGCACCTGATGCCATTTGTCCTGGCCGAAAAGACCGATCATGTAGCTTTCATAGTTACTGGGCGAACGCTCCATGACATGGAGCAGGATGAGCCTGGCGCCGAAGGTGTTCGCCAGCAGCAAGGCATGCTTGAAGGCGACACGGCTGGCCGTGGAAAGGTTTGACGTAAACAGTATCGTCTTGTAGTCAACCGGCATGATGTATTCTTCCTCCTTGAAACGATGGGCATCAGCGATGCCTTTGTGCGGCGGCGCTGCCGACTCCGTCTCTTTCCCGGAACCGGTTGCCGCTGCAGCCATTTTCCCTGGCAGGAGAAACGCTGTCCTCCTCTCAGGTGCACAACAAATACTTGACGCAGCCAGTATAAGAATATATCGAAAATTTTGGAAAACAATACTAATCCCCGGTTCTCTGCGGATATCTCGGCAGGGGGCAGGCACCGGCGCAGCCCCGGACCCATCGTGCTGCTCCAAGGCCTCCGGCCGGCACCCTCACCGAACCGGAACGGCTGACGATCGACGCGACGCACAAACCGCCACAGAACGACGGGCACGCGCACCGCGCCACACTGGCAGAGAGGAGCACCCCGGATGGCCATCCCCACCACACGAACCCACGCGGCCGGGCGGCTGCATGTCGACGACCGGCTCTGCACCGGCTGCGGTCTCTGCGCCTTGGTCTGCAAAGACTTCAGCATCACCATCAGCGACGGCAAGGCCGGACTGGCCGCCGCCCCGACCTTCGGCTGTATCGGCTGCGGCCACTGCATGGCGGTCTGCCCGCAGCAGGCGATCAGCGTCGACGGGCGCTGCCTGTCAAAAGACGACCTCTTCGACCTGCCCGACCGGGAGCGGGCGGTGGCTTACGATGCACTGCTGCCGCTGCTGCAGCGGCGGCGCAGCATCCGTGAGTTCACCGACCGGCCGGTGGAACCGGAGCAGATCGCCCGTATCCTCGACGCGGTCAGGACCGCGCCGATGGGACTGCCGCCTTCCGACGTGCATGTCCTGGTCCTGGACAGCCGGGAGAAGGTGCGGAACTTCTCGCTGGATTTCTGCAGATACCTCGAAGACATGCGCTGGCTGGTCTCCGGCTGGTTCCTGGCGCTGATGCGGCCCTTCTGGGGCAAGGCCAATGATGCCCTGTTCCGCGACTTCGTCCGACCGCTGATCGCTTCCTATACCACCGCTGGCGCCCGCGGCGAGGATCTCGTCACCTACGGGGCCCCGGTCGCCCTCTACTTCTACGGCAGCCCCTACTGCGACCCGGCCGACCCGGTGGTCGCCGCTACCTATGCGATGCTCGCGGCCGAATCGCTGGGGCTTGCAACCTGCATGATCGGCGGCGTCCACCCGCTGATCCAGAACGGCGGGGCCGCCCGCCGCTTCCGGGAACGACACGGCATCCGCTTCGCCAGCCGCGAAGGTCTGATCGTCATCGTCGGCTACCCGCGGGTCGCCTACCGGAAAGGGATCAGGCGGTCACTGGCCGGCATCGATTACACACCTCATAACGGCAATCCAATGGCAACCTGACCGGGACCAAACAATCTCCATGTAAACTTGCCCGAAATGCACCTGCCCCCAGAAAAGTTGACCGCAGTCGATTTTTGCCCTTGACACTCTGGCCTGCCTGCTCTATTTTCGACCGCAGTCAACTTTTTTCCCGCAGAGGAGCACATGGCAGGCATCAGAGAACAGAAGAAACAGCAGACCCGCGCCGCGATCATGCAGGCGGCGATCAAGCTGTTCGGCACAAAGGGCTTCGAGAAGACCAGCATCGAGGAACTGGCCCGCGAGGCCGGGATCGGCAAGGGCACCGTCTACAGCTATTTCCAGACCAAGTCCGACATCCTCCACGCCTTCTGCGAAGACGAGTTGGTCTGCCTGCACCAGGAGTTGACGAGCACCGCCGACCGGGAAGTCCCCATTCTCAGGCAGATGGTCGAGATCTATATGAGCGAATTCAGGATGATCACCGAGAACAGGGAATTCGCCCGGCTGTTCATGCGGGAGACCGCCTTCCCCCGTGACGCCGACCTCAAGAAACACCTGGAAAACGAGGATACATATTTCAGCCTGCTGTTCCCGCTGCTGGAGAAGGCCCGGGAGCGCGGCGAACTGCGTAGCGATATCGAGCAGCTGCATATCACCGGTCATTTTTATGGCCTCTACCTGCTGCTGGTCTCCGCCTGGTTCACCGGCCGGGTTCCCACAGAGGAGGCCGGAATCGCCCTGGAGACCCTGTTCCGGCAGGCGCTTGAGGGATTGCAGCCACCGCCGGCCGCCGGCGTATCCACCATCTGAAGGATATCACCATGACCACTGAATCAATCGCCCCTC
>CAYYWK010000334.1:0-4247 GCA_964475345.1 uncultured Desulfobulbus sp. | reverse complement strand
AAGCAGCCCAGCTCCCCGACAGCTTCCCGAAGGTGGTGGACCTCCTCCGTCGCGAAGGCCTGCTCGAAGAGAGCCTGGCCTCGGTTGCCGCCGGCTGCCCGGCCGATGACATCACCCGCCGGCCGCTGACCCTGCCGGCATCACGCAGCGCCTCGCTGCAGGCGCTTGCGCGGGGAGAGACCGGCGGCCTGCTGGCGCTCGCCTACTCCAGCATGCGCGGCTACGGCAACATCCACCCGACGCTCGGCGAACTGCGGATCGGCTACCTGCCGCTGACCGTCACCCATCCGGAAACCGGTGCGCCGTTTGTCGCCGGCGAGGTCAAGATCACCGAGGCGGAGGTCCTGGCCAAGATGGACGGCAGCGGCGACGTGCCGAAGTTCAGCCTGGGCTACGGGGTCTGCTTCGGCCAGAACGAGATCAAGGCTATCGCGATGGCGGTGCTCGACCGCGCCACCCGCACCACGACACCTTCCTGTCCAGCCGAGGACCAGGAATTCGTCCTCTACCACACCGACGGCATCGAGAGCATGGGCTTCTGCAACCACTGGAAACTGCCGCACTACGTCGATTTCCTCTCCGATCTCGACCGCCTGCGCAAGGCCCAGGAACTGGCCGGATCGAAAACAGGGGAGGGCGACGATGCAGCTGCGTGAATGGCTTGACGGCAGCGGCCGCAGACAAGCGACCGAGCGTACCGGCTATCCCTTCGCTTTCATGGACGACGGGGCCAAGAAAGAGATCCGTCGCTGCCTGCTGAAGGCGGTGGCTATCCCCGGCTACCAGGTCCCCTACGGCTCGCGGGAGATGCCGATCGCCCGCGGCTGGGGCACCGGCGGCCTGCAGATCACCCTGTCGCTGATCGTCCCGGACGACGTCCTGAAGGTCATCGACCAGGGCTGCGACGGCAGCGTCAACGCGGTCAACATCAAGAAGTTCGTCAACCGGGTGGCGGGGGTGGCCGTCACCACCGACACCGCCGAAGCCACCGTCATCCAGACCCGCCACCGCATCCCCGAAGAACCAATGGGCGAAGAACAGATCCTGGTCCTGCAGGTCCCCTACCCGGAGGCCCTGCGCGAGGTGGAACCCTCCGAGGTCGAGACCCGGCGGATGCACGCCGAGGCCGACTACAGCCGGATGTGGCTCTACCTCTACGAGGACATCGTCCGCTTCGGCGAGATCACCATCAGCTACCGCTACCCGGTGACCGTCAACGACCGCTACATCACCGACCCCAGCCCGATCCCGCGCTGGGACGTGCCGAAACTGCACATGGCCGACACCCTCTACCTGTTCGGGGCCGGCCGTGAAAAACGGATCTACGCGATCCCCCCCCACACCAGCGTCGTGCCGCTGGAGTTCGAGGACCACCTGTTCCGCGTCGAAAATTTCACCGGCAAGCGCTGCGCCCGCTGCGGGGCCGAGGACACCTTCCTCGACGAGATCATCGACGACGCCGGCGGCGGCCGCAGCTACTTCTGCTCCGATACCGGCCACTGCGACAAGAGGAGTGCATCATGCAGCCGTTGATCCGTGTCCGGGGACTGTCCCGCCAATTCGGCCACGGCTGCAGCCGGTGTGCCGCCACCACCGGCCCCGACCACGGCACCAATCTCTGCCGGTACTGCGGCACCGTGCTGGCCTGCCATGACATCGATTTCGACCTCCATCCGGACGAGGCACTCGGGGTGGTTGGCGAAAGCGGCTCCGGCAAGAGCACGCTGGTACGGCTGCTGCATTTCGAATGGCCGGCCAGCGCCGGTACGATGGAGGTCCACCGTCTGGCCGGCAGCGGCCTGCCCCCGGAGATCTTCGCAGGGGATGACGACTACAGCTGCAACCTCCTCGAACAGAGCCACTTCCGGAAGCGGCAGATAAGGAACGCGATGATCGGCGTCGTCTACCAGAACCCCCACCTGGGACTGCGGATGCAGGTCAGCTCCGGCGGCAACATCGCCGAGCGGCTGCTGGGTGCAGGCTGGCGCAGCATCGCGGCGATGCGGGGGCGCGCCGGTGAACTGCTCGAGAAGACCGAGATCCCGGTGGCGCGGATGGACGAGCCGCCCTGCAACTTCAGCGGCGGCATGCAGCAGCGGGTGCAGATCGCCAAGGCCCTGTCCAACCGGCCGCTGGTCCTCTTCCTCGACGAGGTCACCACCGGTCTTGACCTCTCGGTGCAGGCCCGGGTCCTCGACCTGATCCGCAGCCTGCGCAGCGAATTGAAACTGGCGATGCTGGTGGTCTCCCACGATCTCGGTGTCATCAACCTGCTCTGCCAGCGGACGATGGTGATGAAGGCCGGCCGGGTCGTCGAGGAGGGGCTGACCGACCAGATCCTCCAGGACCCGCAGCACCGCTACACCCAGCTGCTGGTCGCCTCGCAACTGTAAGGGAACCCGCCATGATCACTGTCGACCGGCTGTCCAAAGATTTCACGCTGCATATCCTTGACGACAAACGCATCGAGGCCTGCCGCGACGTCTCCTTTACCGTTCCCGCCGGCGGTTTCCTCGGCCTGTCGGGGCCGAGCGGGGCCGGCAAGAGCACGGTGCTGAAATGCCTCTACCGGACCTACCTGCCGTCCAGCGGTACGATCAGCTACGATTCGGCGATACTGGGAACCGTTGATCTGGCCACCCTTCCCGACCGGGCGGTTCTTGACATCCGCCACCGCGAAATGGGCTATGTATCGCAGTTCCTGAAGGTTATCCCGCGGGTTTCGGCACTGGAGGTGGTGATGGAGCCGATCCTCGCCCGCAACGGCGCCAGCCGCGATGAGGCCCGTCAGCGGGCCGTCTCGCTGCTTGAGCGCCTGCGCATCCCGGGCCGCCTGCACGACGCCTACCCGGCCACCTTCAGCGGCGGCGAACAGCAGCGGGTCAACATCGCCCGCGCGGTGAGCTGGCGGCCGCGCCTGCTGCTGCTCGACGAACCCACCGCCTCCCTGGATCGCGACTCGGTGGCGATCGTCCTCGACATCCTGGCCGAGCTGCGCCAAGCCGGGACGACGATGATCGGCATCTTCCACGACCAGCAACTCCTGCACTCGGTAACCGACGAGGTATACGCCATATGCTGACGACCCTGCTGACCTCACCCGACGAACACAGCGATACCGTTACCGCCGGCAACGAACAGGCCGGCATGACCGCCCCCGGCCGCCAGCCGCAACGGCAGCCCGGGGACTGCATCATTGTCAACGCCCAGGTGGTGACGCCTGCGGGAATCCGGCGGCAGGCCTCGGTCCGCGTCGAGGACGGGCGGATCGCCGAGAGCAGCGACGGCCCGATAACCGGCCGGCACACCGTCGATGCCGGCGGCCACTACCTCTTTCCCGGCTTCATCGACATCCACTCGGATGCCATCGAAAAGGGCATCGAACCGCGGCCCAACACCTTTTTCCCGGTAAACATCGCCGTCTACGAGCTCGACAAGAAGATCGCCTCCTGCGGCATCACCACCATGTACCACTCGCTGTCGTTCGCCGAGCTCGAAGTCGGCCTGCGCAACAACAGTACCGCCGCCGGGATCATCCGCGAGATCAACGATCTTGCCGGCAAGCTGCGGGTCAACACCAGGATCCACGCCCGCTTCGAGATCACCGATCTCGGCGCCGTCTCCTTCCTCGAGGGGCTGATCGCCGACGACCAGATCGACCTGTTCTCGTTCATGGACCACAGCCCAGGCCAGGGCCAGTTCCGCGACATCCTCACCTTCAAGCAGTACTACGGACCGGTCTACGCCAAGACCGACGCCGAGATGGACCATATCATCGCCCGCAAGCTCGAGGCCAGAAACGGCGGCGGCCGGGAGGCCATCAGCCGCCTGCTGCAGCTGTGCCGGAAAAAAGGCATCGCCGTGGCTTCCCATGACGACGACAGCCGGGAGAAGATGGCCTGGCTCAAGGAGATGGGCATCGGCCTGACCGAGTTTCCGGTCAACATCGAGGCGGTACGGGCGGCCCGCGAGATGGGCATCAGCGTCTGCCTCGGCTCGCCGAACGTGGTCCGCGGCCAGTCCCAGGCCAGAAACCTCTCGGCCCGGGAGGCGATCAGCTGGGGCTTCGGCGACATTCTCTGCTCCGACTACTCGCCGATGACCATGCTCCATGCGGTGCTGACTCTTGAGCGCCTCGGCATCCTCGCTCGTGAGGATCAGGCGATTGCCGACGACCGTCACCGTGACGGGCGGCCGTGTGTCCTCCTTACTGGGATCGACAAGCTGCGCCGAAGCGAAGCGAATGC
>CAYYWK010000333.1:0-4260 GCA_964475345.1 uncultured Desulfobulbus sp. | reverse complement strand
GATCGCCGGGGTAGGGCTCTTGCCGGCGTAGGCGATTCGGCAGCCAGCGATCAGCGGCAGGATGAACCCGCAGGTGAACTCGTAGGTATGGGACATCGGCAGGATTGAGAGAAAGACCGAACCAGGCGGGATGGCCATCAGACCGGAGGCCGAATAGGCGTTGGAGGTAAGATTCTTGTGGCTGAGCATCACCGCCTTTGAGTGTCCTGATGTACCGGATGTGTAGAGGATGGCGGCCAGGTCGTCCTGATCAACATCAGCAAAGCCCGGTGCTTCCCCCGTCCTGGCCGGCATTTCGCGCGCACCGGCCAGATATTCCGATATCGGCGTTACGGGAATCATCTCGAGGTCTGGCAGGTGATCGTCGAGAGTGACCACCTGCCCCTGAAGTTCGCTGCGCAATTCAAAGAGCTTTTCAATCTGTCGCTGCGATGTGAAAATCACCTTCGCCTTCATCTCGCCGAGAATGTGAAGAACATCACTCTCCGGCAGATCGGGCAAAATCGGCACCACCACCGCACCCAGCCTGACTGTAGCCAGATATGCAACTCCCCAGTTTGGAGAATTTTCGGCAAGGATGGCTACCCGCTCCCCTTTGGCCACCCCTTCTTGGTGCATCCGGCCGGCAAGGGTTAAGACCCGATCATGCAGTTCATTGTAACTGATGGCCTGCTCAAGGGCCATACCGATCGCCGGTGTCGGGCCGTATTTGTCACGGCTGGAATCAATGACATAATTCAAGGTCATTCGTACATCCGTTGCGCCTGCCATAATTCACCTCGGGTTGCTGACTGAATGGTGTTTTACTCTATATAACAGGGACTTCTGACGACTTTTTTACGATTTCCTCCCGTCATACTACACAAACAACCGATCCCGGTCAATCGACCGGATACCCAGGCAGGAAATATCCTTTCCCTCTCAAGCATTGAAAATACTTGACATTACCGACACCTCCCGCTACAAATCATCAAGTATTTCAACATCTCTCCCCTGTACGTGCACCAGACGCTCCTGATATTATGAACAGATTGACTCCAAACGGCAAAACTGCATCAACCCTCATCCTGCTCTTCACTGCACTTCTGTTGACCTTTTCCACCCCCCCATCCGCCATCGGCAAGAATACTCCGCAAAAAAAAACCAAAGGTTCGGCGAAAATTGTTGTGCTAGGAAAATATAACGATATCAGCAGCGTCAAACGGATTGTCCGAAACAGCCCAAAAATCGCCGCTCCGCTGCCGGCAGTTCCCGCGTCTGAAAAAATGGTGCCTGCCAAGGCCGTTGCCCCCGGGAAGATCAGCAAACAGATTTCTGCACGCAGCGCCATCATTATCGACGCGGAAAGCGGCAGGACCCTGTTCGCGAAGGAACCGGACAACCCGAGACAGCCTGCCAGCACCATCAAGATTCTCACCGGCATGATCGCTCTCCAGTCGCTCAGCGGCAGCGAGCAGGTTGAAGTCAGTCGCTGGGCCGCCGGGCAACCACGCTCAAAAGTCGATCTCAACCCGAAAAAACAGTACAAGGCCAATGACCTGATCAACGCCGTCCTGCTGGCTTCCGCCAATGACGCCAGCGTCGCGCTTGCCGAGAAGATCGCCGGAAGCGAATCCTCCTTCGCACGGATGATGACCGAAAAGGCCAGGCAATGGGGCGCTCGGAACACAGTCTGCAAGACAGCCACCGGTCTCACCGCCAAGGGTCAGACCTCAACCGCCCGCGACCTGGCAGTCATGTTCCGTCATGCCATGCAGCACCCTTCCTTTGCCTCCCGCATGAAACAGGTCAAGGTGAAAACCAGTTACGGTACTCTCCTTCGCAATCACAACAAGGCCTTGTGGCAGGTTGAGGGAACGCAGGGCGGAAAGACAGGTTTCACCAATGCAGCCCGGCAGACCTATGTGGGGAAATTCAAACGAGGAGACCAGGAAATCGTTGTCGCCGTCATGGGTTGCGAAACGATGTGGGCAGACGTCAAGAAACTGGTTCAACACGGCTTCTCCCTCCGCTCGCCACAGGAAACTACATCACGACCATCCCGGATAACCGTGCAGGAGATGGTCGCCCAATCTGCCCCTTAGCATTCCACGAATCCCCAGACCAGCGTTTTCCAGCATTGGCTAGGTCGGCAAAGATCCCTCCTGTTCGAGTGTCCAGGAGCGGATATACGGCTCAACATTGAACTTGCGCGCCATCCCTCGGTCATTCATGTATCTGATCTTTCCGAAAACCGGCCTCTCCGGCCAGCCGCGGTCATGAACGCCACCGATTGACCAGGCGATTCCGGCATACCCGTTCGAATCGCGACCATCCAGTGCATACCGGTCGTTCAGACGAATGGCGATGCGCAGCGCCTGCGCAGGGGTTTCTGTCCATTCCAGGATTTTCTTGGCCCAGTACATCCGCATATACCCGTGCATCCTGCCGGTCACCAGCATCTGCCATTGGGCAGCATTCCACAGACGGTCATGCGTTTCTCCCCGCTCAAGGGCCTGTTCGCTGTAGAGATATGGGCGCTGGTCGGCGGTATGCTTGGTCAGGCTCTGCCTGGCCCATTCAGGAAAACCGTCTTCACTGTCATACTCACGGCAATACAGGCAGAAATTGTCAGCGAGTTCCCGGCGCACCACAAGTTCTTCGAGAAAAGCGTCGACGTCTTTTCCTGCATAGCCTCTGCGCTGTATTTCCAGGACAATTCGCTGGGAGGAAATCATGCCGAAATGAAGATACGGCGAAAGGCGGGAGCAGACATCATGATTGGGATCGTTGCGCAGGTCGCTGTAGACGCGCAGACGCCGTTCGAGAAAATCAGCGAGGACCTGGGATGCTGCTGTTTCACCGGGTTGTACCGCGGACACAGGCGCAACACGGCGGTCAATGTCAAGAATTTGGCACAGGTCCTTGAAATTACGCGCCTGTTCTCCGTTCTCCCAGAGGAAGGGGTGAGGTTGCATTTCCGGGAAAGGGGAAAGGAACCGGCCAAGCTGGAGATGAATCTTTGGCCTGATCGTCCGCGCCATGAATTCCCGGTGATCCGAGGTCAGCCAGCACGGAACAATGTTCCGTGCATCAACCTCGTGAACGGGTGCCACCGGCTTTCTCAGCAGCGACTGCAGCCATTGCCGCTTGATGCGCAGTGGATCGAAATCGGTGACGATCAACGATGGCTGGAATTCGTCGATCAGGCGGTGAATTGCTGATTCGGGATCGCCGATCCTGATTAAGAAAGTGATATTTTCCGCAAACAGGGCAGCTGAGGTTTCTTCCAGGCCTTTCAGCAGAAAATCATACTGCCTGAGAGTGGCGTCGAGGAATGCCGGTGCCAGGCAGAAAGCGACAGCCACGGGCACCTGACGCTTCAGCGCCTCCTCGCGGGCGTGGAGCAATCCCCAGTTGTCCCTGGCCCTGAAATTCCGATGCATCCAGTACAGCACCAGGCCTCCTGATCGCTGTTCCTGTCCGTAAACCCTGTATCGTCCAGGGTCGGTGATCATGATGCCTGTCCTGTCATGCATCGGCATGGCTTCATCAGGCCCTGTTAGATATAGCTGCGTAGACGAAGGTCCAGGGGATGTGGATGCAGGTAGTACTGCGCCTGCAAATAGGCTTGCCCGTATTTGCGGACATAATGGTTGATCAGGGTGACAGGAACGATCAGCGGGACGTCGCCGTTACGGTATGCCTCGATGATCTCCAGCATTTCCTGCTTTTCGTCTGTTTCCAACTCCTTCTTGAAATAGCCGAGGGCATGCTGGAGGACATTTGCGTGTTTTTTCGGGGTAGCAAGCAGGCGCAAGGTCGTCGCCAGGAGGATGCCGTAGTCAATGTAGGCTTCATCGAGCGAGTCGGGGAGATTGGCGACAAATCGCCCCATGCGGCGATACTGCTCCTGGCTGTGAGCGAGCAGCAGCAATTTGTGGCGGGTATGGAAATCAATCAATGCAGCCCGGCTTTTCGGTTGTGCGAGCAGGTCACGGAAGTGCTTGTGGACAAAAACACTCTCAATGAAATTCTCGCGAAGCCGGTCGTCATTCAAGCGACCGTCTTCCTCAACCGGCAGATAAGGGAAATGCTTCGTGAAAATCCGGGCAAAGATCCCAGTCCCGGATGCATGAGGAACGCCGTGCGATGAATAGATCTTGACCCGGAAAAGCCCGCTGCTCGGCGAACCTTTCTTGAAGATGAAACCACAGAGCCCCTCACTTTCGAGCTGGCGGACCTTGTTCCCCGCCCAGGTTTTCATCTTTTCGGTATGGT
>CAYYWK010000332.1:0-4269 GCA_964475345.1 uncultured Desulfobulbus sp. | reverse complement strand
CTCGGTCATAAGCACCACGGCATCCGCCCCGCTGCATGCCTCGTAGGCGTCACGGGCGTATACTATCCCCCTGGGCAGGTATCTACGCGCTTCTTCCATCCCCTGAGGGTCATGGGCCTTGATGCTGGCGCCTTTCTCCATCAGGGCTGGAATGATGGTGATCGCCGGAGCGTCACGCATGTCATCGGTCTCCGGCTTGAAGGTCAGGCCGAGGAAGGCGATGGTCCTGCCTGCCTCGCTTCCTCCAAGAATGTCGCGAATTTTTTTGACCATCTTTGCCTTTTGAGCCGAGTTCGCCTCCACCGCGGCCTCGACGATGCGAAGGTTCTGGCCCTGTTCCTGGGCGATGCGCATCAAGGCCAGGGTGTCTTTGGGAAAGCAGGACCCGCCGTAGCCCGGCCCGGGGTGGAGGAATTTTTTGCCGATCCGGCCATCCATGCCGATTCCCTTGGCGAGCGAAACCACATCGGCGCCAATGGTGTCGCACAGCAGCGCGATCTCGTTGATGAAGCTTATCTTTATCGCCAGAAAGGCGTTGGCTGCGTATTTGGTAAGTTCCGCAGTTTCGATGTCGGTCTTGACGATGGGGGTCTCCTGCAGGAACAGCGGCCTGTAGATTGTCCGCAGAATCTCTTCCGCCTGTACCGATTCGACGCCAATGACCACCCGGTCCGGACGCATGAAATCGGCTATGGCTGCCCCCTCGCGCAGAAATTCAGGATTGGACGCGACATCGAAACTGGCTGACGGGTTGGCCTCGCTGATGATCCTGGCAACCTGGCGAGCCGTGCCAACCGGGACGGTGCTCTTGTCGACGATGACTGTGTAGCCGTTGAGATGGGGGGCGATTTCCCGTGCCGCCTCATGGATATATGTCAGGTCGGCGTAGCCGTCGCCACGCCGGCTGCTGGGCGTGCCGACGGCCATGAAAACCGCGTCGGCCCCGCTGACGGCCCCTGGGATCTCGGTGGTGAAGCAGAGTCGGCCTTCTCTGACGTTTTTTGCGACCAGGGTGTCGAGTCCCGGTTCATAGATCGGCATCTGCCCTTCGAGGAGGGTTTTGATCTTGTTCCGGTCCTTGTCGACACAGGTGACGTGATGGCCGAATTCGGCAAAACACGTTCCTGTCACAAGGCCGACATATCCTGTTCCTATCATTGTAATTTTCATAAATATTCCTGGTTGTGAGCGTTGCTGTTGGTGGTTGGTTCACGCCCCGCCTGGACGGGGGCCGAAGATCGCCGTGCCGATCCGGATCATCGTGGCACCTTCTTCGATGGCGATCGGGAAATCATCGGACATGCCCATGGAGAGCTCGACATGGTCGTTGTCGTGGAAGAGGCCCTTGCCGGCAAGTTCCCCGGCAAGCTCTCGCAATCTCTTGAAATGCGGCCTACTCGCCTCCGGATCGTCGGCCAGCGGTGGGATGGTCATCAATCCGGCAATCTGCAGATGCCGCAAGAGGCGCACCTGCCGTAACAGACTTTCGGTGTTTTCAGGAAGAACGCCTGATTTGTTCGGGTCGTTGCCGACATTGACCTGGATCAGGATCCGCAGCGTTGCATCACGTGTTTCCAGGTGCCTGTTCAGGGCCTCCGCGAGCTTGAAGCTGTCGACTGTTTCGATCATCGAGGAGATCCGGGCGGCGATCCTGGCCTTGTTGGTCTGCAGGTGACCGATGAAATGCAGGCAGAAATTGCCGCCCAGTTCCTGCCATTTCTGCTTGGCCTCCTGGATGTAGTTTTCCCCGAAATCAAGTTGCCCGCAAGCGATGGCCTCCCGGATCGGCTCCATCCCGATCTTTTTCGAGACCGCGATGAGCCGGATGTCAGCGGGATTCCGCCCACAGCCCAGGGCGCAGGCTTCGATGGTCTTTCGGATGCGGTGGAGATTTTCTGCGATCATGGTCAGGAGGCGGTGTGCGGCCGCGAGGTGCGCAGCTTGAAGAGGGCGGAGGCGTTGTCGCTGGTCGCCCGGGCCAGGCTGGATATGGAAATCCCCCGCAATTCGGCGACACGGGCGGCGGTGAACGTCACGTATGCTGGTTCGTTGCGTTTTCCCCGCCAGGGGTGGGGAGCGAGATACGGGCCGTCTGTCTCCAGCAGCAGGGAGGTAAGCGGGATCTTCCTGGCAACGTCCTGCAGGCTGGCGGCGTTTTTGAAAGTAACAACGCCGGGGATGGAAATGTGCAGGCCACGGTCGATCAGGGTACAGGCCAGCCGGTAGTCGCCGGAGAAGCAGTGCATGACGCCACCGGCCGGCAGCGGCCCGTTTTCATCAAGCATCTGCAGGATGTCATCATGGGCCTCGCGGTCATGAATGATCAGCGGCAACCCGGTTGTTCTGGCCATAGCGAGCTGGGTGCGGAAATGTCGTTGCTGCAGTTCCCGGGGATGATAGTTCTTGACGTAATCCAGGCCGATTTCCCCGTATCCGACAACGACGTCGCGGTTGTGTTCGATGAGGGCGAGTACTTCTGCATATCCGTCATTGCCAGATGCCGGCAGGTTGTGGGGGTGGATCCCCACCGTTGCAAAAACGCCCGGGTGCGTGCTGGCCAGGGCGATCGCCGCTTTCGAACTCTCGAGGTCGATGCCGATGCTGATGATCCGTTCCACTTTCTGCTGCCGCGCTCGATGCAGAACATCGTCCAGGTCGACGCGGTAGTCATCCATGTCGAGATGGCAATGGGTGTCGACCAGGGAAGTGTCTTCCTCCAGGACCGGGAAGGGATGTTTGGGCTCGCTCACTGAAAATTCCTCCAGCCCTTTCTTAGCAAATATTGGAAATGCCTGCAATGACGAAGAACCCGGCGGTCGCTGATCAGGGGCCATGCAAGCTGATTCCTGATGGCCGCTCCCGGAAGAGGACTCCGCATATCAAGACTCTGCAATTCGGAATGTGACCGCGGGGCAAATGGCACAATCCGAGAAAGATCGATTCTATGTGATTAATCATTGAAATAAAATGATATTTTTGCTAATGCGATGAGAGTTGACCTGGCATTTTCAAAAGGAAAAAATTTTCTTCATATTATCAACAAACTATCGTATAGTGAAACCAGCCAGCAGGTGTGTTTCCTGTTGAAAATGCGTAAAATGTTGAATGTCTACCGATCAGTCATCTGCCGTACCCCAGGCCGGCCACTGGCTGCTTAACCGAAAATCGCAGCCGCGAATCTCCGATTTTTAAGGTACCGGTAAGAAAAATATTTGATATTTCTGCAGTAATGTGAACAGAACCCTGTCCAGCGACCAACAACCACGAAGAGGAACATGGCATGAATTATGGCATTGTCAGTCAGGAACAACTTGAGCAGATAGATGCGGTCTTGTCGGAGAAGCTGATAAAGCTCGGTGTCGATTGCGTCATTATCATCGATATGGCAGGGAACATCATCACCGCCAGGGACAACGGCGAGAGCAAGTATGATGTCTATTCCTTTGCCGCACTGGCGGCCGGGAATTTCGCCACTGTCGATGCCATGGCGAAACTGGTCGGCGAGCAGGAGTTCTCCCTGCTGTTCCACAAGGGACAGGATTCCAATATCCATTTCAGTAAGATTGACGACGAGTTGCTGCTGATTTCCATGTTCGGCAAGGACATCTCGCTGGGTTTTCTCCGCCTCAACGTTGTCGACGCGATCGAGAAGATCAAGAAGATCTGGAGCAAGAAGTAACTGCTGGATGTCGCGCTTGCAGGTGTTCACGGGCAACAACGAACAGAGCAACAACAGGGGAGGGAACCTTTGAGCTTCATCAATCTGAAAGATAAGGTTGTTCAGGTCAAGATCGTCTACTACGGGCCTGGCCGTGGCGGCAAGACAACCAATCTCGAATATATCAACCGGACCTACCGGAAGCAGATACTCTCAGAGATGGTCAGTCTCAAAACGCATGGCGACAGAACCCTGTTCTTTGATTTTTTGCCGTTCGACATGGGGCAGATCAAGGGATACGACATCAAGATTCAGCTGTACACGGTACCCGGGCAGGTAAAATACAACGCCACGAGGAAACTTGTTCTTCGCGGCGTGGATGGGATTGTCTTCGTCGCCGATGCCATGGAGAAGCAGCGGGAGAAGAATATCCGCTCCCTCAATCAGCTCCATGAAAATCTCCAGTCCTACAAGGAAAGCATCTTCAAGATTCCGTTGGTCATGCAGTACAACAAGGTCGATCTCAAGGAGCACGGAATACCCATCCTGCCGACCGAGGTGCTGCAGAAGGATCTGAACAGCAGATTGCAGGTCCCGTATTTTGAGGCGAG
>CAYYWK010000331.1:0-4288 GCA_964475345.1 uncultured Desulfobulbus sp. | reverse complement strand
TTCACCAAGATCCTGCTCGCCAACCGCGGCGAGATCGCCGTCCGGATCATCCGCACCTGCCGGGAGATGGGCATCGCCACCGTCGCCGTCTATTCCGAAACGGATTTCCGCAGTCTCCATGTCCTTCATGCCGACGAGGCGGTGCTGCTCGGCGGGGCGCGGCCGGCCGATTCCTACCTGGCCATGGACAAGATTATCGAGGCGGCACGTGCAACCGGCAGCCAGGCCATTCACCCCGGCTACGGCTTTTTGTCCGAGAACCCGGTCTTTGCCGACAAGGTCGCAGCGGCCGGCCTGAGCTTCATCGGCCCGCCGGCGGCGGTGATCGCCGCCATGGGCGACAAGATCGCCGCCAAGACGCTGGCCCTTGCCGCCGGGGTGCCGACCGTTCCCGGCGGCACCGAACCGGTGGTGTCGCTGGAAGAAGCGAAGGCCGTGGCGGGAGCTGTCGGCTACCCGGTCCTGCTGAAACCAGCGGCCGGCGGCGGCGGCAAGGGCATGCGGATCGTCGGCTGTGAAACCGAGATGGCGTCCGCGCTCACCATGTGCCAGCAGGAGACCCGCAAGTCCTTCGGCGACGACCGCATCTTCATCGAGAGATACATCGGCAAACCGCGACACATCGAGATCCAACTGATCGCTGACCAGCACGGCAACGTCATCCATCTCGGCGAGAGGGAATGCTCGATCCAGCGGCGCTACCAGAAGATCATCGAGGAGTCGCCCTCCTGCGCGCTGACTCCGGCCCAGCGGTCGCGGATGGGCGATCTCGCCTGCGAACTGGCACGGCAGGCCGGCTATGTCAATGCCGGAACGGTGGAATTCATCCTCGACAGCGACGGTTCCTTCTATTTCCTCGAGATGAATACCCGGCTGCAGGTCGAACACCCGGTGACCGAACTGGTCAACGGCCTTGACCTGGTGGATCTGCAGATCCGCATCGCTGCCGGCGAGAGATTGCCCATTCACCAGGAGCAGGTCGCCCTCACCGGCTGGGCGATGGAGGTTCGGGTCTGCGCCGAGGACCCGAAGCGGGGTTTCTTCCCCTCGGTGGGGCTGATCACCCGCTATGCCGCCCCCAGAGGCAGGCAGGTGCGGGTCGACTCCGGCGTCGATGCCGGCAGCATGGTCAGCGTCTTCTACGATCCGATGCTGGCCAAGGTCATCACCTGGGGCGACGACCGCGAGGAGGCGAGGAAAAAGATGGTGCAGGCCCTCAACGGCTATCATGTCGAAGGGGTCTCGACCAACATCGATTTCGCCAACCGCATCCTCACCCACCCGGAGTTCATCGCAGGCCGCCTGTCCACCGACTTCATCCCGGCATACCTGCTCAACCCGGACTGCCCGCTGCCGCCGTCGCTCGAGGTGCTGCACAGGACAGCCATCGCCACCACCCTGATCTACCATCTGCGGGAAAACCTAGTGCAGACCTCGCTGCTGCCCCTGAAATCGACAGTCGGTGTGTCATCGCAACGAAAAGGAGGTGCCGAATATGTTGCCAAGTGCGGCGAGAACACCTTCCCCCTGCTTCTTGAAGGTCCTGCCGATGCCCTGCATTGGCAGTTTACCGTCGCCGGCAGCAGCTACGCGGTCGTCACCCCGCCGATGGAGTTCTACCGCCGCCGCCTGAAGCTGAAGATCAACGACGAGGAGGCCTTCTTTCGCCTCAAGTACAGCGGCAATTTCATCGAGGCCGCCCACTGCGGCATCACCGCCTGCTTTGAGATTTACAACCTTCGGGAGTGGCGGCTTGCCCGTTTCATGCCGCCGCCCCGCAGCGCGGCCGACAACCACATCCTGCGCTGCCCGATGCCCGGGCTGGTCGTTGAGGTCAAGACCTCGCCGGGGGAGCGGGTCTTCCGCGGCCAGGAGCTGGTGATCCTCGAATCGATGAAGATGGAAAGCGCCGTGGCCGCTCCCGACGACGGCGTGGTCGAGACCATCCCGGTACAGCCGGGGGATGCAGTGGAGACCGGGAAAGTACTGGTCCGCTTCCGGAAGGACTGACGCCGCGGCGTCCAGGCAGAGGCCGCCGCAGCCGACAGCAGATTGGGGAGAGGAATTTTTCCGGCTACCTCTTGCAGCAGGTGTAGGGATTGATGGTCAGCACCGGACAGGGGGCGGAGCGGACCACCTTGTCGGCAACGCTGCCGAACATGATCTTCTCCAGCCCTTTGTAGCCATGGGTGCCCATGACGATCATGTCCCCTTTTTTCTCGGTGGCGAACTCGACGATCTGCTCGGCGACATCCCCCATGGCGACATTGTGGGTCACCTCGGTAACCCCGGCCTTTCTGAAGTCCTCCTCAAGTTCGGCGCAGAAGGATGCCATCTTCTCTTCCGCGCCGGCGATCAGGTCCTGTTCGAGATGGGGCATGCTCATCTGCGGTACGAAGAATCCGGAGTAATCCTCGAAATTCTGCACAATGAAAACAAGATGCAGCGATGCACCGAACTTGCCGGCAAGATAGGCTGCCGACTCCGCTATCAATTTGGAATTGTCTGAAAAATCGATCGGGGTAATCACCTTGTTGATATCCAGCATCTTTTCCATGGCCACCTCCTTGGTGTTCTTGAAAGATTTAACTTAACATCCCGTTCATACTTAATTTTCTCACAGCATTGGAAGGGATGCAAGGAAATACTCCACCCGCCGGGAGAATCTCCCGCGGGCGACATCGGTATCGTACTCCCTGGGGCGAGAGAGCTTGCAGGAAGCGGACTCCGCGTGTATGTTGACTACATGACACATTGTGGTACATATTCAGGAGAAAATCATGCGCATCAAAGCCATATCGATCAGTGACCGCAAGGGCGTTCGCAAGACCAACATCGCCGAGGGCGAACTGCGTGAGGGCTTCGGCCTCGCCGGGGATGCTCATGGCGGAGGGTGGCATCGCCAGGTTAGCCTGCTGGCCCAGGAGAGCATCGACACGATGCGGGCAAAGGGACTAGACGTGGTCGCCGGCAACTTCGCTGAAAACATCACCACCGAAGGCATCAACCTGTCGCTCCTCCACGTCGGCGACCATCTGGCAATCGGGGACACGGAAGTGGTGGTCTCCCAGCTCGGCAAGATCTGCCACCACCGCTGCGCCATCTATTATCAGGCCGGCGACTGCGTCATGCCCCGGGAAGGCATTTTCGCTGTCGTCCACAGGGGCGGGACTGTCCGGGTGGGCGATGCGGTCGGCGCAACCGGCAGGAGGTCGCCCGCCGTCGCCGTGGTCTGCACGGAGTCGGTGGAAAAGACGTATGGACAGGGGATTGTCGAGGCGGTCACGGCGCGGTGGGCACCGGCCTTCACCCGTTTTGACTGCCTGCGCGAAGACGGGGCCAATCTGGCGCAATTGCTCGACGACCTGAGCGGCCGCCAGAAGCTGGACCGGGTAATCGTCTTCGACCCGGAAGGCCGGTATTACCTCCGGGTAGCAGGTTATCCGGGGACCGCATCAGCCGCAGCCCCTGCAGCAGCGAGGATCAGCCACTGCACGACGGCAGAGACGATCATCCGCCTGCCGCAAGCCGCTTGAACTCAGTGCAGCAGGTCGTTGATGATCTGCCGGTATTTCTGCTCGATGACGTGACGCTTCTTTTTCAGGGTGTTGGTCAGTTCTTCGCCAAGCTTGAACTCCTTGTCGAGGAAAGCGATACCCTGCAGCTTTTCATAAGGTTTGAACCCCTGCCGGGGATGGAGGAGGCGGTTCATCTCGCGCCTGATGTGCTCGAGGACGCGGCTGCTGGTGAGCAGTTCCTCGCCCTCCTCCTTGAGGTCGCTGAATTTCTGCCGGGCATATTCCCGGAGCTCGTCAATGTTGGGGATAAGCAGCGCCCCGAGGCCCTTTTTATCCTGGCCGACCAGCACCGCATCCTGGATGAACGGGAACATCGATATGGCGTTTTCGATCCGGGTCGGGTCGATGTTCTCGCCGCTTGCCAGAACGATGATCTCCTTGGCCCGACCGGTAATCACCAGTTCACCGGAGACCGTCATCTTACCGAGATCGCCGGTACGGAAAAAACCATCCCCGGTGAACGATCTGGCCGTTTCCTCCTCGTTGCGATAGTAGCCGCGGGTTACCTGCGGGCCGCGCACCTCGATCAGCCCTTCCGCGCCGGGAGGCAGGATCTCGCCCGTTTCCGAGGCGATCCTGATCTCGGTGCTGTCGCTGGCCGCCGGCTGGTTCGCCTACGACTTCCTCTGCCGCTCGCCGATCGGCAACAACACGCCGGTGCTGGCGCTGTGCGTCTTCGGGCTGATCGTGGCGGCATCCTTCGCCTTCAC
>CAYYWK010000330.1:0-4292 GCA_964475345.1 uncultured Desulfobulbus sp. | reverse complement strand
CGTGGTCGCATCGTGATAACGCGGCTGGAAATCGATCTCGTCGACCGCCAGCAGGTCGATCTTGTCGTCACCACCGGCGGTACCGGCGTGGCGCCCACCGATGTCACGCCCGAGGCGATGTCCCAGGTCATTGATAAGGATGTGCCGGGTATGGCCGAGGCAATGCGCGCGGCAAGCCTCCTGAAGACTCCCAATGCCATGCTGTCGCGGGGCAGGGCGGGCATCCGCGGCCGCACCCTGATTGTCAACCTGCCGGGAAGCCTCAAGGCAGCCAGGGAGAACATCGAAGTCCTGCTGCCGGTGCTACCCCACGCCCTGGAAAAAATAGCCGGCGGCACGGCCGACTGCGGCAGTTGAAAAGAAAAGGCCCTTCGCCAGCGGCGAAGGGCCTTTGTTTGGAGATTGAGCGGCAACCGGCTCTAGTCGCTGACAACGACGTCTTCCGAGTCCTTTTCGTCTTTGTGGACGATCTCACCGATAATATACGCTTTTTCACCTACGGCGTTGAAATGGTGGCAGATGTCTGTCGCCTGCGCTTCATTGACCACTGCCATCAGGCCGATGCCCATGTTGAAAGTCCGGTACATTTCCGGCAGCGGCACCTTCCCCCTGGAGGCGAGAAAGCCGAATATCGGGGGCTGAGGCCAGCTCGCGGTATGGATCACCGCCTTGCAGCCGTTGGGCAGAATCCTCGGTATATTGTCGTAGAATCCGCCGCCGGTGTTGTGAACCATGCCGTTGATCCTGTAGCTCCTGAGGACGTTGAGCACCGACTGGACGTAGATCCTGGTGGGCCGCAGCAGCTCTTCGCCCAGCGTACAACCCAGTTCTTCGAAATGCTGGTCGACACCAAGGCCAAGCTCCTCGAAGCAGATCTTGCGGACCAGCGAATAGCCGTTGGAGTGCAGGCCGCTGGAGGCCAGGCCGATGATGACGTTGCCGACCCGGATATCCGAGCCGTCGATGATGGCGTCACGGTCGACCATGCCGGTGACGAAACCGGCGAGGTCGTAGTCGTTTCCCCGGTACAGGCCGGGCATCTCGGCAGTTTCCCCGCCGACCAGCGAGCATTTTGCCTGGCGGCAGCCTTCGGCGATGCCTTTGACGATCTCGGTGGCGATGTTCAGGTCGAGTTTGCCGACGGCAAAATAGTCGAGAAAACAGAGCGGCGTGGCGCCGCCGACGATGATATCGTTGACGCACATGGCCACCAGGTCGATGCCGATGGTGTCGTGCCTGTTGCAGTGATGGGCCACTGCCAGTTTGGTACCGACGCCGTCCGTGGAGGTCACCAGCACCGGCTGCTTGTACTTGTTCAGGTCGATGGCATAGAGCGCCGAAAAGCCGCCGATATCACTGAGTACTCCCCGTTGGTGGGTTGAGGAGACAATCTCCTTGATCCCTTTGACGAAGGCGTTGCCTTTGTCGATATCGACGCCGGCCTCACTGTATCTGGATTTCTGTGGTTCGGTCATGGCAAGTCCGTCTTGAGAATGCTGCCTCCGTGAACCGAGGCAGGCAGTGAAGGTTTTGCGACATAGTATTAGTCCTGCCGCGAAAATGCAATGCAATTGCACGCCCCTGGGAAAAGTCGGAAGCCTTTGTCAGCGTGGTCTTGAAATCCCTCCCTGGCTCTGGTAGATAGCGGACATGAAACTCCTTCTGCTGCTCATCGGCATGGTCTTCATCCTCGAAGGCCTGCCTTATGTCGCCTTCCCGGAAGCCATGCGGACCTGGCTGTCAAGACTGATCCAGACCCCGTCCGAGCATCTGCGCATCATGGGCCTTGTGGCGATGATCCTTGGTTTCGTCCTCTGCTGGATCGTCATGAAAACCGACCTGTTCGGCGCCGCGCTCTAGACCGGAGCATCCTTTCGGCGGCAGTTTCCCCGATTCAGCTTTGTCTCTAAGCGCTTTCAGCTTACAATGTCGCGAGACCGCTCTTCCGATGAACCACCGTCAACCGTCATTTCGCAGTGGAGGAATACGCTATGCTGGAGAAAGGGGCATTGACCGGGATCCAGGTACTTGACCTGTCGAGACTGCTGCCCGGGCCATACTGTTCGATGATCCTTGCCGATCACGGTGCCGATGTCATTGCCGTCGAAGGCCGGAAATTCCAGGCCGACGGCATGTATTTCAAAGAGATAAGTCGCAACAAGCGTCATATCTCGCTCAATCTCAAGACCCAGGAAGGCAAAACCATATTCCTCGCCCTTGCCAGGAAGGCCGATGTCGTCCTCGAGGGTTTCCGGCCGGGCGTGGTCAAGACGCTGGGAGTGGACTACGAGACGATACGGGCCATAAATCCGGGTATCATCTACTGTTCGATAACCGGCTACGGCCAGAATGGACCGATGTGGGACCGTGTCGGCCATGATGTCAATTACCTGAGCATCTCCGGAGTCCTCGACCTGATCGGCGAGAAAGGGCACCCGCCGTCCATCCCAGGAGTGCAGTTCGCGGACATTGCAGGCGGCAGCATGAACGCGGTGATCGGCATCCTGCTGGCCTTATTGGCAAGAGAAAAGACGGGCCGAGGCCAGTATATCGACATTTCGATGACCGACGGGATGATCGGCTATCTGACCCTGCCGTCGTTTTTCACTCAGCTGACCGGGGACAGGTACGAGCGCTCCGAGACCAGGTTTTCGCACCGCTACGCCTGCTACAACACCTATGAAACGGCAGACGGGCGCTATATCGCGATCGGCGCTGTGGAAGAGCGATTCTGGCGCAATCTCTGCGAGCACTTCGGTCTTCTTGAATACATCGATCTCCAGTATGACGAAGAGCGGAGACAAGAGATCATCGCCTGCATGCGGCGGATTTTCGCCGGCAAGAGCCTGGCCGAGTGGGAGGAGGAGTTCCTGCATGTGGAGGTCTGCCACTCCCGGATCCAGGGCTATGAGGAAGTCCTGCGCGATCCGCTGTTCCTGGAGCGGGAGATGATCGTGCCGGTACTGCAGGAAGACGGGACGATCAGCAAGGCCCTCGGCATTCCGGTGAAACTCGGCGAAACGCCGGGGTCGCTGCGGACGCCGCCGGTCGACTTCGGCGCCCATACCCGGGAGGTGCTGCTGGAACTGGGCTATACCAACCCCGAGATCGACGACTTCATTGGCCGCGGGATTGTCTGAAAGGCCTGCGCCAGCGACCCGGCTGAAACACGCCGGGCCGCTGGCGACCGAGGTTTACAGGTTGCGGCGGTAGCGGCCGCCGACCTCGTAGAGGGCGCCGGTGATCTGGCCGAGGCTGCAGGAGCGGACGGTCTGCATCAACTGGGCGAAGATGTTGCCGCCGTCGAGGGCGGTCTTCTGCAATTTTCGCAATTCAGCCGCCGACTCATTGCGATGGCGCTCATGAAACCGGGCGAGCCGCCCGAGCTGCTCGTCTTTTTCCTCGTCAGAGGCCCTGGCCAGCTCCAGCCTGGCGTTTTCCTCGTCGAAATTCGCATCGGGGTTGCGGAAGGTGTTGACGCCGATGATCGGGTACTCTCCTGAGTGCTTCAGCGCCTCGTAATACAATGACTCCTCCTGGATCTTGCTGCGCTGGTAGCCGGTTTCCATCGCTCCCAGGACGCCGCCGCGCTCGGTGATCCGGTCGAACTCGGCCATCACCGCCTCCTCGACCAGGTCGGTCAGTTCCTCGACGATGAAGCTGCCCTGGTTCATGTTCTCGTTTTTTGCCAGCCCCCATTCACGGTTGATGATCAGCTGGATGGCCAGGGCCCGACGGACCGATTCGGCGCTCGGGGTGGTTATGGCCTCGTCGTAGGCGTTGGTGTGCAGGCTGTTGCAGTTGTCATAGATCGCACAAAGTGCCTGCAGGGTGGTGCGGATGTCGTTGAACTGGATTTCCTGGCTGTGCAGCGAGCGCCCGGAGGTCTGGATATGGTACTTCAGCCGCTGGCCGCCTTCCGCCGCCCCGTATTTCTCGCGCATCGCAACTGCCCAGATCCGTCTCGCCACCCGGCCGATGACGGTGTATTCCGGCTCCATGCCGTTAGAGAAGAAGAAGGAGAGGTTGGGGGCAATCTGGTCGATGTGCATGCCACGGGCCAGGTAGTACTCGACATAGGTGAAGCCGTTGGAAAGGGTCAGCGCCAGCTGGGTGATCGGGTTGGCACCGGCCTCGGCGATATGGTAGCCGGACACCGACACCGAGTAGAAGTTCCTGACCTTGTTCTGAATGAAGAATTCCTGGATGTCGCCCATCATCTTCAGTGCGAAGTCGATGGAGAAGATGCAGGTGTTCTGGCCCTGGTCCTCCTTGAGGATATCGGCCTGGAC
>CAYYWK010000329.1:0-4307 GCA_964475345.1 uncultured Desulfobulbus sp. | reverse complement strand
TGTTGAACTGCGCTGACAGCAGATCCAGTTCCGGGTCATAGAACTCGCCCCGGATGCCGAGCAGGCCGAGAAGCGTATGATCGAGGTCGTCGTTCTGATAGGGCCTGTCAACCAAGCCGGAGAGCGGCGCCACAACCATGTCCGGCGATCGCCAGAGCAGCAGCGGTACCTCCCACTGCTCTCTGACGTCATTGTTGTGACCGGAAAAATTGTCGTGATGGGCCACGTCCTGGCCATGATCCGCTACATAGAGCCAGGCCGAGGCGGCCGGCTCCTTTGCCATCAGCCCCTGCAGCAGCCGGGCCAGCACATGATCCCCGTAGAGGATTGCGCAGTCGTAGGTATTCCTGAAGAGGATCGCCCACGGTGCGCGCCCCTGCGCCCTCAGGCCCTCGGCCACCGGGTCGGCGATTTCCTGCTCGAAGAGCGAAAAGTTCTCCGGATACCGGAAATTGTAGGCGGGATGGGCCCCCAGCAGATGGACGACGATCAGCTTCTTCGGGGCCGGGTCGGCCAGGGCCTGCAGGTACGGTTCCAGCAGAACCTCGTCGAACGAGCTCTCGCCCCTGTCCATGCCGCGGTTGGTAAAAACCGTCACATCGGACTGCGACGCCAGGATCGGCACCATTCCCCTGTCGGGCGCACCCTGATTGGCCAGCCAGAACACCTTGTAACCGAGATGGCGGGCGGTGGCCATCACCGTCGGGCTGTTCTTCCACAGATCGGGCTGTTCCATGGTCGCGGCGGTCAGCATCCTGGTGATCGAACCGACCGTCGAGCCGTCGGCGGCGATCACGTCCCGGAAGACCAGGAGCCGCTCCCGCATCTTTTCCAGTTCCGGGTTGGTTTTCCGGCCATAGCCGTACAGCGACCAGTTGTGACGGGTGTCGCTCTCCCCGATCACCAGCACCACCGTCCGTCGCTGCAGCGCCCCGTCGAGATGCATCTTCCCTAGCAGTTTCGTCGACTGGCCGCCGGCCAGATCCTTTCGCAGCTCCCTGGCCATCGCCATCTCCCTGGCCGCCTTCTGGTAATGGTAGGAGAGGTAAAAGAGGGGATTGGCCTTGCGCAGCGAGGCGCTGGCGTGCGCCGCGACAAGGATGGCGGTCGACAGCCCCGCCGCGGCATACAGCCAGTATCTCCTGCCGGTTCCAGGCTGCGGCGAGTTTTCCGGAAACCTTTTCAGGCAGAGCCACCAGTACCCGGCAAAGGACAGCGAAGCCACCCCCAGCTGGAGCGCCAGCTGGCGGAAATACTGGAAGACGAAGCCGCGGCTTTCCTCGACGTTGGTGTTCAGCAGCGCCTGCACCACCAGCACGTCGTCCTGCTGGACGCCGAATATCTGCCGCAGCGCCGCCTGAAAGACCATGCTCACAAACAGCTGGAAAAGCGCGAACAGCAGGACGAGCCGGGCCGGCCGGGATGCCGGCGACAACTGCAGCCAGTAGAGGACCGGCGTCAGCATCAGTAAACCAAGCAGGGCGATCTTGCCGGCCTGGGAGTAGTTCAAGGCGCCTGCAAGGTAGTAACCGAGAGGCAGCAGGGTAAAAAACAGCGCTCTGACCGGCGGAGTGCTGCAGACGGCGGTGATCCTGTTCATCTTGACATATCGGCTGATTCGGCGGCCTGCCGGCACCGGCGGGGCCATCATTAAAAAAATTGGGAATATACCAGCTGGCGGCGGCACAGACAAGGGAGGCCACACCTTCATTGTGTGCATCATCGGCGGATCCGGCAAGCTGGCATTTTCCGGAGACAGTACCTACAGTATCGACAGGATCGGGAGTCCGCTCCAGGTGCCTGCAGCACCGGCGGGGCAGTCTCAGCGCATCGAATCACGGCCGCAGCAGGCGGCGATCCCGCCGCCGGCCACGTCGACTCTGGAGGTCACCTATGAACAGTCTTATGACAAGCACCCTGCTGGCAGGCATCCTGGCGGCAGGTTTTTTTTCCCTGGCCCTTGCGGCCGAACCGCTCAAACCCGCAGACGGCGAACAGCCGGCCACTTCTAAGGCGCTCTTTGCCGGCGGGTGTTTCTGGTGCATGGAAAAACCCTTCGAATCCCTCGACGGGGTCATCTCGGTGACCTCCGGCTACGCCGGCGGCACCACCGAAAACCCGACCTACGAGAACTACGGGGCCGGCGGCCATACCGAAGTCGTGCAGATCGTCTATGATCCGCAGAAGGTCAGCTACGGCAAGCTGCTCGACACATTCTGGCGACAGATCGACCCCACCGACGCGGGCGGCCAGTTCGTCGACCGCGGCCGCGAATATATCTCGGCCATCTACGTTTACGACGACCAGCAGCGCCAGCTCGCCCTCGCATCCAGGGAGAAGCTGGCGGCAAGCGGCATCCTGCGGGGGCCGGTGGTCACCGAAATACTCGACGCGCCCCCCTTCTGGCCGGCCGAGAACTACCACCAGGATTATTACAAGAACAATCCGGTCCGCTACAGTTTCTATCGCTCGCGCTCCGGCCGCGACGACTTCCTGACAAAAACCTGGAAAGGGGTGAGCCTGGATCTCGCCGCCGGCAAGTCCTCGAAGGAGGAGCTGCGACAGAGGCTGACCAGGATGCAGTATGAGGTGACCCAGGAGAACGGCACCGAGCCGCCCTTCGCCAACGAGTACTGGGACAACAAGAAAGCCGGCATCTACGTGGACATCGTCTCCGGCGAAGCGCTGTTCAGCTCCCTGGACAAGTTCGATTCCGGCACCGGCTGGCCCAGCTTCACCCGTCCGCTGGTGCCGGAGAATATCATCGAGCATGAGGACCGCAGCCTCTTCTCGGTCCGTACTGAGGTCCGCAGCGCCAAGGGCGATTCCCATCTCGGCCACGTCTTCGACGATGGGCCCAAACCCACCGGGTTGCGCTACTGCATCAATTCCGCCGCCCTCCGCTTCATCGAGGCCGGGAAACTGGCCGAAGCGGGATACGGCGAATTCGTCAACCTGTTCAAATAGCGGACAACGCCAGGAGGCGGGGGGCAGCCCGCCCCCTCCCCGGTGCGCCAGCCGCGCCTCTCGGCAAGGGATATTCCGGCCATGAGCTACCGCCTCCTCAGCGACCTGGTGGTGCTGATCCACCTCGTCTTCATCCTGTTTGTCGCAACCGGCGGGCTGGCGGCGCTGCGTCTGCCACAGCTTGCCCTGCTGCACCTGCCGGCCGCCGCCTGGGGGACCGCAGTCGAGCTCAACGGCTGGTACTGCCCGCTGACCCCGCTCGAGAACCACTTCCGCCGTCTGGCCGGCGACCGGGGCTACGACGGCGGATTCATCGACCACTACCTGCTGCCGGTCATCTACCCGGAAGGTCTCACCCGGGAGATCCAGATCGGCCTTGGCCTTCTGGTGCTGGTCGTCAACTGCATCCCCTACGCACTGCTTATCCGTCGCCTGCGCCACCGTCACCGCGCATCTCCGGCACTCCTCGGCCGGCAGGACCCCGGATACGACAAATGAACCCTTGAGAAAATCGCCACATTCCACTACATCTCAGGACGAACTGCCGTAAATTCGTTGACGGATTTACATCTTCCAGCCGGAATATCGCCATGTCCCTTGCCCCCACCCACCTGTTGCGGGTCTTTCTCCCTTTCGCCGCCGCCTATTTTCTCTCCTACCTGTTCCGGGTGGTCAACGCTGTCATCGCCCCGGACCTGGTCGCCGACATTGGCCTCAACCCCTCGGCGCTGGGCATGCTGACCTCCATCTACTTTATCTCGTTCGCCTGCTTCCAGCTCCCCTTGGGCGTTCTCCTCGACCGCTACGGGCCGCGCCGCACCGAAGCCGCCCTGCTGCTGTTCGCTGGCGTCGGGGCGCTGCTGTTCAGCCGGGCGGAAACCCTCGCTGGCCTGGTGATCGGTCGGGCGCTGATCGGTTTCGGCGTCTCATCCTGCCTGATGGCCGCCTTCAAGGCCTATACCGTCTGGTTTCCCAGAGAAAAGTGGCCGCTCATCAACGGCCTGAAGCAAGCTGCAGGCGGCCTCGGGGCGCTGGCCGCGACCTCGCCGGTAGAGGCCGCACTGCACCATACCGACTGGCGGGGGCTGTTTATGATCCTGGTGGTCATGACCCTGGTGGCGGCCCTGGCGGTCTTTCTGGTTGTGCCGGAAAAGAAGGGCGCCGCCTGCGGCGAGAGCCTGTCGCTGCAGTTGCGCGGCATCAGGGAGATCTTCACGAGTGCGCGGTTCTGGCGGATCGCCCCGCTGACCACCGCCACCCAGGCATCCTTCCTGTCTATCCAAGGCCTGTGGGCCGGGCCATGGCTGCGGGATGTCGCCGGCCTCGACCGGGAGGCCGCC
>CAYYWK010000328.1:0-4315 GCA_964475345.1 uncultured Desulfobulbus sp. | reverse complement strand
TGGCCGCTGGCGAGGATCTGTTCGACGGTCAGGTCGGTGTCCTGGCTGGAGGATTCGCCCCAGTAGTAGAGCAGGGTGCCGAGGATACCCCGGTTGGTGGCCATCAGCGAGTTCTTGACCTTGTGGGCATCCTTGGGGTGGCAGCCCTCCACTGCGCAGGTCCTCTCGACGACCCGCAGGTCACCGGGGTTGAGGACCATGTCCCGATGCGCCTCCTTCTCCGTCACCGCCAGCGGATCACCGAGATGACACGAGGCGCAGCCGATGACTGCAGGGTCATGGGCGGGGTCGAGCTTGACATTCGTGTGGCAGCTCAGGCACATGTCGATGGTGCCGGCGGTGGTCATTGCCAGCTGTCCGGGACGCTTGATTCCGCTTTCCCGCAGGACGAGCCAGCCACAACCGACGACCACCGCCAGCATCACCGTCGCCGGCCAGAGCAATTTCCTTCTGCGTCCGGAAGTTTCCTTCATCGGCGGCGGCTTCACTCGCGGTAGTTCTGGACGGTGGGATAGCGCCTGCCGCAGCCGAAGGCCTTGCTCGTCACCTTGAGCCCCATCGGCGCCTGTTTGCGCTTGTATTCGTTGATCCTGATCCGCCGCAGGATGTCGCGGACCATCACCTCGTCGAAATCTCTGGCGACGATATCCGGCAGTGCAAGACCCTGTTCCAGATGCATCTCCAGCACCTGGTCGAGGATATCGTAAGAAGGCAGGTCGTCCTGATCACGCTGATCCGGCTTGAGTTCGGCGGTAGGAGCGCGGGTGATGGTCCGCGCAGGAATGATCTCGCGCTCGCGGTTGACATGGCCGGCCAGCTGGTAGACGAGCTGTTTCGGAACGTCGGAGATCACCGCCAGTCCACCGCTCATATCCCCGTAAAGGGTGCAGTAGCCGACGGCCATCTCGCTCTTGTTGCCAGTGGTCAGCAGCAGGTGCCCGAACTTGTTCGAGAGGGCCATCAGCAGGTTGCCGCGGATCCTGGCCTGCAGGTTCTGCTCGGCAAGGTCTTCACCCAGCCCCTGAAATAGAGGGGCCAGCGTCTGTTGGAAGGCGTCGAACAGGCCGCTGATCGGGATGATCTCAAATCTGCAACCGAGACGCTCCGCCAGCAGCCGGGCATCTGTCAGCGATTCGTCGGCGTTGTAGAGCGAGGGCATCGCCACCCCGAGGACATTCTCTCTGCCGAGGGCGGCGACGGCGATTGTCGCGGTCAGTGCCGAGTCGATGCCCCCCGACAGCCCGAGCACGGCCGATGAAAAACCGCATTTGCGGACATAGTCACGAACGCCCATGACAAGCCCGTCATAGACCGAGGCCAGCTCTTCCACCTCGGCGGGGGCGTGCATGTCGCCCCGCCAGCATTCGCTGTCGACGACCACCAGGTCCTCGGCAAAACCCAGGGCCTGGCAGACTGTGAGCCCGTTCCGGTCAAGCACATGGCTGCGACCGTCAAAAAGCAGCGAATCCTGGCCACCCACCTGGTTGGCATAGAGAAAGGGCACAGCATTATCCCGGCAGATCGAGGCGAAGATCCCCTTTCTCGTCCTCTCCTTGTGGCGCTGGAATGGCGACGCCGAGACGTTGATCACCGCATCGATTGTTTCCCCGCCCGCACGGGCGGCCGCAAACAGTTCGTCAACCGGTTCGGCGCGGTATTCGCCGACCTCGTGGTGCCAGACATCCTCGCAGACCGTGACGGCAAACAGCAGACCGTCGAGCCGGTAGAGCCCTGGCAATTCTCCCGGCTCGAAATAGCGGGTCTCATCGAACACATCGTAGGAGGGCAGCAGCCGCTTGCGGGCACGGAAAATGACCTGGCCGCCGCTGGCGACCACCGCCGAATTGAAGAGATGCTTGCCCTTGGCTTCCTCGGGGCGGCGTTCGATGCACCCGAAGAGGACGTCGAGGTCGGGGAGACTCCCAACCAGCCTTTCCAGGGCCCGGTCATGATCGTCGAGGAACGACCGCCTCTCCAGCAGATCCTGCGGCGGGTACCCGGAGAGGACCAGTTCCGGGAAGATCGCCAGACGGCAGCCCAGGTCGGCGGCCTGACGGGCGCATTCGACCATCCGGCGGCTGTTGGCAGTGAAATCGCCGATTACCGGATTGATCTGGACAAGGGCTATCTTCATGCTCTCTCCTCCGCCTGAGCGGCGTTCCTGCTCCTATCGCCTGCCAAACGATCGTTTCTGCTTCCCCTGAGAATTGCTGACGCACCCATCTACCCTTTACCGTTTTTCTCCGATTTCTTCCGCTGGTATTTCTGCACGGCCTGGTTGTGCTCTTCGAGGGTCCGGGAAAACTGATGCGAACCGTCGTTCTTGCCGACGAAAAACAGGTACTCGGTGGCAGCCGGCTGCAAGGCAGCTGCCAGCGCAGCTTTGCCGGGATTGCTGATCGGTCCGGCCGGCAGGCCGTCCAGGGTGTAGGTGTTGTACGAACTCGGGGTCTGCAGGTGCTTTTTCGTGATGTTGCCATCGTAACCCTCGATGCCGTAGATGACCGTCGGGTCCGACTGCAGCCGCATTCCCTTCTTCAGGCGATTGTGAAAAACCCCGGAGATGATCGGCCGCTCGTGGGCCTTCTGCGCCTCCTTCTCTATCATCGAGGCCAGGATCACCACCTCGTGCCGTTTCTCCTGGCTGAGATCCGCCGGCGCAACCTCTTTCCAGACCTCCCAGAACCTTCTGGTCATCAGCCGGATCAGCTCTTCCTCGCCGTGGATGTCGCGGGTCAGCAGGTAGGTATCCGGGAAGAGATAGCCCTCGAGGCTGTCCACGTTGCCGAACCCAAGACCCGCTATGAACGATCTTTCAGAGGCTAGCTGCCGGAAACGTTCTTCGTCGCACCATCCGCCACGGGCAAACAGCGTGCCGATATCCTCGATCCGCAATCCCTCCGGAACCGTCACCGCATGCTGGACCGGCTGGGCTTTCACCAGCTGGTCGAGAAGTGCAAGCGGCGTGATTCCGGTATTCAGCTTGAATTCCCCGGCCCTGATCCTGCCTGAGTAGCCGCAGAGCTTGACGAGGAGGGCGAAGCGGATATCTTCCCTGACCAGCCCGGCGGTGGCAAGCACGGCAGACATCTCTTTCAGCGGGGTTTTATGAGGGATGGTGACGATGGCGGATTTTTCAGGAGCCGCCGGTCCCGGCGAAACGGCATAGACCGCCAGCCAACCAGCCAGCAGCAGCATGGCGGCGCAAAGAAAAAGGGCAGCCGCAGTGACTGCCCTTCTAAATGAAAACCCAGGTGACAACAAAGACTTTTCGTTCGCTTCAACCACTGCCGGCGCTACCCCTGGCTATTCCTTGCGGTTGCCTGCCTTTGTGGTTTTTCCAAAGGCGATGCGGACCACCTCATCCATGTCCTTGACCGGGTAGAAATGCATCTTGTCCCGGATGTCCTGGGGAATTTCAGCCAGATCCTTCTTGTTCAGCTCGGGGATGATAACCTTGTCGAAGTCCGCGCGCAGCGCTGCCAGGGCCTTCTCCTTGAGACCGCCGATCGGCAGAACCCGGCCTCGCAGCGTCACTTCGCCGGTCATCGCCAGCTTCTTGATAATCTTTTTGCCGGTGATCGCCGAATAGAGGGCGGTGGCCATGGTAATCCCGGCGGACGGCCCGTCCTTGGGAATGGCCCCGGCCGGGACATGAATATGGATATCATGCTTGTCAAAGTAATCAGGCTCGATCCCCAGTTCTTCGGAACGGCTGCGGCAATAGGTCAGGGCAGCCTGAGCCGATTCCTTCATGACGTCACCCAGCTGGCCGGTGAGCGTCAGCTTCCCTTTGCCGGGCATCAGGTTGACCTCGATCTGCAGCAGTTCGCCGCCGATTTCGGTCCAGGCCAGGCCGGTGACCAGACCGGGCTGGTCGAGTTGTTCGCGCTCCGCTTCCGGCAGGTTTTTCGGAGGCCCGAGATACTTGTCCAGTGTCGCGGCGCTGATCGTGTACGGCCCCTTGCCGCCTTCGGCTATCTTGCGGGCGATCTTTCGGCAGACCTTGCCGATCTCCCGCTCGAGGTTCCGCAGGCCGGCCTCGTGGGTGTAGTGGGTAATGATATATTCAATGGTGTCATCGGTCAGCTTCAGGTGGGCGGGCTTGATCCCGTTCTCCTTGATCTGCCGCGGCAGCAGGTATCTGCGGGCAATCACCATTTTCTCTTCCAGCGTGTAGCCGGACAGCCGGATGATCTCCATGCGGTCCTTCAGCGGCCCGGGAATGGTGTCGGTCAGGTTGGCCGTGGTGATGAACATGACCTTCGAAAGATCGAGTGGCATGTTGAGGTAATGATCGCTGAACTCGAAGTTC
>CAYYWK010000327.1:0-4319 GCA_964475345.1 uncultured Desulfobulbus sp. | reverse complement strand
GTCCGCTGCTGAGCGGCGCCAAGGTCGCCGTCGGTTTCGCCACCGCCGGCCTGATCCCGGCCCTCGATCTCAGCCTCGAATGGGAATACCGCGTGATCCGCCAGGCAGAGACCGCAGGCGTTGGCGGTGCAGTCCCGGCAACCTGGTACCCCCAGACCCGCCGGTTCATCTTCCTGGCCTGCGTGATCATCGTGTTCGTTGCCGCCACCCTGCTGCTCCTGATCTGGCGGGACATCCTCTGGCTCCAGTCCCAGGAACATGCCACCGAGATGCTGCCGGAGCTGCTGAACGCCGTTCTCGGGGAGGTGGGCTTCGTGATGGGCGGGTTGCTGGTACTGGTGATGATCGCCGTCTTTTCCTACGCCAGAAACCTCAAACTCCTTTTCGGCAACCAGACCCGGATCCTTGAACTGGTCAGCCAGGGCCGGCTGGACTGCAAGGTGCCGGTGGTCACCAGCGACGAGTTCGCCGTCATCGCCGGCCACACCAATGTCATGATCGACCGGCTGGTGGAGAGGGAGAGGATGTCACGCGGGCTCGAACTGGCGAACCAGATCCAGGCCAACCTGATGCCCCGTTCCTCGCCGCATCTTGCCGGGATTCAGGTCTTCGGGGCGAGCCGCTTCTGCGACGAGACCGGCGGCGACTTCTATGATTTCATGGTTCGGGATGGCGCGAACGGTGAGGAGCTGGTGATGATGATCGGCGATGTCACCGGGCACGGGGTGGGGTCCGCCCTGCTGATGACATCAGTCCGCGCCTATCTGCGGGCGAACCTGCTGCAGCTGGTCGATCTCGGCGAGGCCCTGAACCGCACCAACGCCATGCTCTGCCGGGACGTGGCCGGGTACGGCTATTTCGTCACCGCCTTCGTGCTGGCCTACAACCCGGGCACCCGCCTGGCCCGTTGGGTCGGCGCCGGTCACGATTCCGCCCTCTTCCTGGCCACCGACAGGGGGAGCTGCCTCAACCTGCAGGGACACGATATCCCGATGGGAGTCGATCCGCAGTGGTGCTATACGGTTTTTGAACAGACGCTGTCGTCGGGGATCGTCCTGCTCGGAACAGACGGAATATGGGAGGCGATGAACGAAAAGGGGGAAATGTTCGGGCGAGACCGGCTGCGCCAGGTCCTGATCGGATGTACCAGTGCCACCCCGGAAGACATCATCAACCGGATTTTCGCCGAGGTGGACGACTTCACTGGCACGGCCCGCATCGACGACGACCGCACCGCGGTCATTGCCCGTCTGACGGAGCTGCCAGTTCCCTGATGGCCTGGTCGAGATCCGGCGACATCCGGAAAATCCGGTTGTAGCCGGAAACATCGAAGACTTCGGCAATATAGTCCTTCACGCCGCAGATCACGACCTGCCCGCCAAGGGGGGTCAGTCGCTGGTATCCCATGACCAGGACCCGGAGGCCGGCGCTGTTGATATAGTCGAGTTCGGAAAAATCCAGGACGAGGTACCGGCAGTCCCCCCCGAGCATGCTGAGCACCTGGTTTTCCAGTTCCGGCACGGTGGCGGAGTCGATCCTTCCCTTGACATGGATGATCGCGGCCGCGGGATGTTCGATGATATTAAGCAGCATCTGATGCATTCACCTTTTTGTTGAGAGACAGGCGAAGATGGTTATGATTGTCGCTGCGGCTGTAGTGCGCCCAGTCGGCGAACCGCCGGACCAGGCTGAGCCCGACTCCCCCCAGCGGCACCTTGCCGGCCTGCGGGCATTGCGGCAGGGTCGCTGCGGTCGGGTCGAAGATCTGCCCCGAATCGACGATCTCGACGAAAAGCTCCTCCTGGCGGTCCTCGACCGTGACGCTGACTCCCCCGCCCCGCTTCAGGCACGCCCCATGGTGGATGCAGTTGCTGACCAGTTCATCGACAATCAGCCCCAGGCGGTAGCGGAGGGACTCGGGCAGGGACCTGGCCGCGGCAAAGGCATCGATTGCGGCAAGCAGCTCCGCATGGTCTTGTCCGGGCCGGTCGAGGATCAGTTCGATCCTGTTGTCCGCAACCTGTTTTTCAGCAGTCATCTTTACGCCCAGCACTGAGACACGATGGAACAGGAAGTCCCCAAACCGAACACACCACCAATGGTGACAGAGCGTACACTATATTCCTGGGTCTTAGGAAGGAATTTACGCTGGCAGATCCTGCTGGTCCTGCTGGTTCTTGTCACCATCGGCGCCCGGGTGGTGCCCCTGGAGCTGCAGAAGCGGATCATCAACCAGGCCATCGGCCTTGGCAGGGAAGACCTGCTGCTCTTCTACTGCCTGCTGTTCATCGCCGCCGTGCTGCTGGCCAGTGCCCTCAAATTCGTCATCAACATCCTGCAGGCACTGATCGGCCAGAGAACCCTGAAGCGGATGCGCGCCGACCTTTTCGCCCATATCCTCAGCCTGCCCCTCTCTTTTTTCCGCTCGATCCAGCCGGGCCAGGTGGTCAACGCCCTGATCAACGAACTCGCCTCGATCTCCGGCTTCGTCGGCAGCGCCGTCTCCGTGCCCCTGATCAATCTCGGCACCCTGATCTGCATGGGTGGCTACCTGTTCTACCTCAATCCGCTGCTGGCCGGACTCTGTTTCATCCTCTACCCGGTGCAGATCGTCATCGTCCCCCGGTTGCAGCAGCGGATGAACGAGGCCAACCGCTACCGGGTCAAGGTCAGCCGCGAGATATCCGGCAACATCGGGGAAGTCGTCTCCGGCATCCACGAGGTTCACGGCCATGCCGCCTACGGGGTCGAAAACGACAAATTCTCCGGCCAGGCCGAATCGCTGCTTACCGCCAACGTCCGGATGAACGCCTACCGCTACGGCATCAAACTGGCCAACAATATCTTCGAGAATCTCGGCCCGTTCATCCTCTTTATCGTCGGCGGCACGATGACCATCCGCGGCCACTTCGACCTGGGCGCACTGGTGGCCTTTCTCTCCGCCTACACCAGCCTCAGCGAGCCCTGGCGCGAGTTGATGGATTTTTATCAGCTCCTCGAGGACAGTCGGGTGCGCTACAAGACGGTCATGGCCTCCTTTCACCGGAAACCGGAACACCATCTGCTGCCGGTTGACAGGGGCGTCTACCGGCTGCAGGGAAACATCGAATTGCAGGAGACGGCCCACGTGACCGCTGGCGGCAGCAGACTGCTCGACGGCATCACCCTCGGCATCAGACACGGAGAGATGGTGGCCCTGGTCGGGTATTCCGGCAGCGGCAAATCCACCCTGGTACAGGTCATCGCCCAGCTGCTGTCGACGACCGACGGCTCGGTCCGCCTCGATGGCCACGAGGTCGGTGGACTGAGCAAGGCCGACATGGCCGCCAGCCTCGGCATCGTCCCCCAGCATCCCTTCATCTTCAGCGGCACGGTACGGGAAAACCTGCTCTACTCAAGCCGTGCGGCAGAACGCAACGGGGTGTCCGGAGCGGAGCTGCCCGACCTCGATCGGGTCATCGAAGTAGTGCAGCAGGTCGGCATCTTCACCGACATACTGCGCTTCGGCGTCCAGGCCCGGGTAACCGCGCAAAGCCACCCGCAGCTGGTGGAGCGGATACTGGCGCTGCGCCCGGAGTTCAGACAGCGTTTCGGTGAAGAACACGGGGGTGAGATCGAATTCTTCGACCCCCTGATGTACCTGGAGCATGGCTCCATCGCCCAGAATATCGTCTTCGGTGATCTCCCGGAGCAACGAAGCCTGAGGCAATCCCACCAGAACCGCCGTTTCCTCGCTTTCCTGAAAAAGACCGGGCTGGAGGAGCCGCTGGTCGGTTTCGGGGCGACCATCGCCCTCACTGTCGTCCCGATTCTCCGCTATGCCCAGCCGACGCCCGAACTTCTTGCCAACAGCCCCATTCAGGTCGAGGAAATCGACGATTACGCGGCGGCGGTCGCCGAGATCGCCATCGACGAACGGGAGCGGCTGCGACCACAGTTCCGCGGCAGACTGCTCAAGCTGGCCCTTGACTACATACCCGGTCGGCACACCGCCGTGGCAATGCCTGCCGCCCTCAAGCAGGCAATCCTGGAGGCCCGCCGCGAATTCCGCCGCGTCATCGAGGAAGAAGGCCGCATCCGGCCGCAGTTCTACGACCCGCTGCAGTACATCGAATCGCGCAACATCCGCGAAAACATCCTCTTCGGTCAACCGAAATGCCCCCGCGGCGACGTTGAGCACATCGATCAGCACCTGGTGCAGCTGCTCATCGAGGAAGGCCTGTTCGAAGAGATCCTCGATCGCGGCCTCGACTTTCAGGTCGGCAGCATGGGGGAACACCTCTCCGGCGGGCAGCGCCAGAAGATCGCCCTTGCCCGGG
>CAYYWK010000326.1:0-4329 GCA_964475345.1 uncultured Desulfobulbus sp. | reverse complement strand
CACCACCAGGACATGCAGGGGGACATCGCAGCGCTGCCAGTTCCTCTCTGCGCATGCGTCTCCAGTCTGCATGCCGCCGCAGACCGTCACCGGAATCGTAAAGCGCACGGCCGTGCCGTGACCTTCAACGCTTGAGAGCGTGACACTGCCCCCCATCAGGCCGACCAGCCGCTTGACGATGCTCAGGCCGAGGCCGGTGCCGCGGTATTTCCGGCGAAAGGAACCGTCTGCCTGGACGAACGGTTCAAACAACCGGTCGGTAAGGCTTGCGGGGATGCCGACACCGGTATCCCTGACCTCAAAAAGCAGCTCAGCCCTCTTCCCTCCACTCATGTATATGGTTTCCAGGGAGATCACGATCTCTCCCTCCTCGGTGAACTTGACGGCATTGCCGATCAGGTTGACGAGGATCTGCCTCAGCCGCGAGCCGTCGGCGACAACCACCTCCGGCGCCTTGCCACCGTCGACGAAATGGAAATGTACCCTGTTCTGGTCGATCAGACTGTCGAAGGAACGGAGCACCGATGTGATCAGCGGAGCGAGGGCGAAGCGCTCTTCCAGCAGTTCAAATTTACCGGCCTCGATCTTGGAAAAATCGAGGATATCGCTGATCAGCCGCAGCAACCCCTCGCCCGAAGCCAGGGTGGTCTCGACATAGCTCGCCTGTTCGTAATTGAGCGGGGTCTCCTGCAGCAGCTGCATCATCCCGAGGATGGCGTTCATCGGCGTGCGGATTTCATGACTCATGTTGGCGAGAAACTCGGATTTGGCCCGGTTGGCCGCGAGGGCTATCTCCTTGGCCTGCTTGAGGTCGCCCAGCACCCGCATATGGCTGGTATTGTCCCGGCTGACGCCGATGATGCCCTTGAACGATCCGTCATCGTTGCGGAGGATGGTGGTGAGGCTCTCCACCCAGATCACCGATCCATCCTTGCACAGCCACTCGAACTTCCACAGCCGCGGCTGCTGCTCCCGGATCCCCCGGGCCTCCCGCTCCAGCCCTTTGCGGACGGCGATCTCGTACATCAGCCTGGAGCGCGGCGCCATCTGGCTGTACGGCGACAGCTGCAGAAACTCTTCCACGGAGTATCCGGTCAGGGTCGTTACCGACGGGGTGACGAAGGTGAAGCGGAGATGCTCATCCAGCACCCAGATCACATCACGGATATTCTCCAGCAACAGGCGATACCTCTCCTCGCTTTCCCGGAGGGCCTGCTGGTTCCGCCGGTCCTGCGTGACATCGCGGCCCGCCCCAACCGTCCCGATAAGTTGGCCGGACTCGTCGAACAGCGGGGTCTTGTAGACATCGAGCACCAGCATCTCGCCGCGCACCAGGCCGTCCTCGATGAAGCGCCCGGCCCTGCCGGTCCTTTTGACGACCGCGTCGGAATCGGGGCAGGAGTCGCCGAAGCTGAACCGGTGGCCCCGCGCCCTCTCCCGTTCTGCGAAATAGGAGAAATTTCTGCCGATCGGTTCCTCGGCGCTTTCGCTCATCAGCAGTCTTTCACAGAGGGCCTTGTTGGCAAAGAGATAGCAGTCGTCAAGGTCCTTGACCCAGATGAAATCCGGCACCGTATCGGACATCAGCCGCATCAGGTTGTAGATGTCCAGAACACGGGTTTCGCTCTCCTGCAGCGCCTCCTCCGTCTTTTTCCGCTCGGTTATGTCGGCAAACAGGGTAAGAGTGGCCAGCTGGCCGGCGAAGACGACGGTGTGGGCGGACAGCACGGCGCAGAGAATCCGGCCGTCGGTGGCCCGGAAATAGGCTTCGAAATCCCTGATCCGCCCACGCCGCGTGATCTCGGCCACAAACTGGGTGCGCGCCTCGGGACTCAGCCAGAAATCGAGGACGTTGAGACCGGCGAAATCCTCCGAGCCGATGCCGAAGTACCGCGAAGCGGACTCATTGAGATAGAGGATCCGCCTCTCCGCCATCGAGGTGATAACGATGGGGGACATGAAATCGTTGACCAGTCTTTGCAGGAGAAGGTCATCGCCATCATACCGCCTGAGGCTCGCCAGTTCGGTCCTTGTCTCGCCGAGCTGGACCCTCAGCTCCGCCAGCTCGGCGAGAAGCGCTTCCCTGGTCTTCAGATCATCCGCAAACATCACCCTCCCCCGCAATTCGTCCTCTGACCGTCATGCTCCGGAAAACCGGCAGTGAGATGCAACAAGTATATACGTTTTGAGCCAAGGAAATGAAGAAAAAATCTCGATATCAGAAACCCCGCTCCATCACCTGCCCATGCGCAACGGATCGATTCCCCGCAGGGCGAAAGCGAGGTAGAGATGGGAAGCAAGCGACAGGCTGGCCGAAGGTGTCCGGACGGTATCATCCCACATCGGGTCGCCAGCCGCGACCCGGCCGTCGGGATAAACGGCATGAGGGGCCGACGCCTCCCTATCCGTATCGGCGACGAACCGAACGAGGACGGCCAGCATCTCCACGTAACGCGTGCGCCAGTGGGCAGAGCGGGCAAAATCCCGCTCTTTTTCGAACTCCCCGGCAAGGCGGCGGCAGAGCAGGGCATACTGCGCCGACCACTCCAGCGAAATGACGGAACGGCTCTGCGACAGCGGCGAATAGCTGACGCCCAGCAGCACGCCATCCTGGAAGACGCCGCAGAGTTCGAGCATCGCCGCGACCATCCGCTCGACCTCGGCCAGCCTCTGCAGCCGGTCGGCCCCGAAGCGCCGGTCGGCCAGTATCCGCTCAAGCGGCAGCCAGTTGACGGTATCGGCGGCGAACTCGCCGACGCCGTCTCTCCTCCAGCCTTCAGGGCCCTCCGCCGCGCCGCGCCGGAACAGGTGATGATCCCGGTCGTACATCTGAGCAACCAGCCATCCGTAGGCGCGATCGGCGGCCTCGCGGTAGTGTGCCTCGCCGGTCTCCAGGGCCAGGGCGTCGAGCAGGGCGATGGCGCTCTCGTTGTTTTCGGAGGACTTGCGGCGCCACCAGTAATCGTCGGCCAGGCCGCGGGGGCCGATGCGGATGCCACCGTCACTGTCCTGCAGGGCAAGCAGGAAATCCGCACGTCCTTCGGCCAGTTCCAGGGCGCGGGGATCGCCGGCCTGCCTCCATGCCTTAAGGGCCCCCAGTCCAAGCCAGGCGTTCTCGCCGGCCTTCACCGACCATTCCCAGTCGACCCACCACCGCGGTTCGGCGAAACCGCCGATGCGGATCCAGCTGAAGATGCCGTTGGCCGGGAAAAAGGCGGCGGCCAGGGTCTGCGGCCTGCCTGGTCGCCCCTCCCCGGAATGGCCCTCCGCCAGGGTGGCGATGATCGCCGGGGCATGCCGGCTGTCGGCCAGCAACCGCAGGCCGGTGTCGTAGATCTGCGCCCCGTGGCGGGCAATGGCCCCCTGGTCGCCCAGGTAGCTTGGGGCAAGACCGGTGCCGGGATCGGCCAGGCGCTCAACAGCTGCCAGCAGCCTGTCGGCCAAGTTCCTGCCATCCTCGGGCGCCGGCGGCGGCAACTGCGCGGCGGCGCTGGCGGCAAACCCTGCCCATGCCAGGACCGCCACGAGAAGCGCAGGCCATCCCCTGAGGTGATGGAAGAGAGAATTCAAGAGACGGCGCCGTCCACCGTTCATGCAAAAAGACGGAGCAGTTCCGCCATGTGCATGACCCGCACCGGCGAGCAGGCGGCGGTCACCGCCGTCTGCCAGTGTATCAGGCAGCCGGAGCAGGTACTGGTGACAATGTCCGGCTGCAGCTGCATGACCCTGGCGGAGAGGTCGTCGCGGATCAGCGCCGACAATTCCGGGGCCCCGAGGTGAAAAAGTCCGCCCTGACCGCAGCACTGCGGCCCGTCCGGCAGCTCGACCAGCTCGACGTTCGGGAGTCGCCGGAGAATCCGCCGCGGCTCCTCGGTGATTACCAGCCCGTGGCGGAGATGGCAGGGATCATGGTAGAAGACCCGCAGCCGCTGACTTGGCTCCCCACCGCCTGCGGCAGTTTCCCAGGCAGGCAGGCCGTCGAGGAACTGCATCATCTCCGCCAGCCGATCAGCGACGGCCATCGCTCTCTGCCGCCACTGGGGATCGTCCTCCAGCAGTTCGGGATAGTGCCGGAGATGGGCGTAACAGGAGGCGCAGGATACCAGGATCTTCCCCTGCCGCTCTTCCAGTGCAACGATATTGCGACGGGCCAGGTCCTTTGCGGTTTCGATCTCGCCGGCGGCGTGCAGTGCCAGCCCGCAGCAACCCAGCCCGTCGGGGGCTATGAGATCATAGGAGAAACCGGCCAGCAGCGCGCGGCAGGCGTCGGCAATTTCCGGATAGAGATACTCCGCCGAGCAGCCGGGAAAGAAGAGCAGCGGCTCCATC
>CAYYWK010000325.1:0-4333 GCA_964475345.1 uncultured Desulfobulbus sp. | reverse complement strand
GCTCGATGTTCTCCCGGGATTAGCTGTCGAGGGCGGCAATCGAACTGTCCGAGGCCAGATCGCCGACCGTCCCGACGATACCGCGGGTTGAGGCGACCATTTCCCGGTACTTCTGCTGCACCGTGCCGCCGAGGTACTCGATCTGCCGCACGGCGAACAGGGCCAGCACCACCAGCGGGATGACCTTGATAAGGACGAAGATGACGATCAGCTTGCCGCGGATACCAAGACGAACCCCTCTCCTGTTGCCCTCCTGCCCTTTCTCTTCTGCCATCCCGGTGACCTTCGAACAGTCCCTATCCCTGGTGCCCCGGTGGGAGCGCCCCCGTCCGGCCCGCTTCTCATCCTGCGACAGCTGCAGCTGAGATCCCGGCCGAAAATGCGTAATTGTAGAACTATATCGTTTCTGCCGGGTGATATCAAATCCCCGGACAACAATCCCGGCATCTCCATCTGCCAAAGCCCTGCCGTTTTGCTGGGGGCCACCGGCTGCAGGGTCGCTCCTGCCTGGGAAAAGGGCGCCGGGGATCAGCTCTGCAGCACCGATTCGGTGAAGGCGACGGCCTCGAGATAGAGCGGCTTCTCCCGACCCCTGTCGATGCCGAGTTCATTCAAGGCCTTAAGACAGCCTGCGGGGTCATTCTGCTCGACGGCGGTGATCGCCTTCAGGAAAGGGGCCAGCGGCCCGGTCAGGTCAAGCAGGGCGGATTTGATCGCCTGCTGCAGTGGCAGCCTGTCGACAACCGTTGCCATCGGGACATCGAGCATGGCGTCGAGCAGCGAGAACAACCCGAGCAGAAAGAGCTCGTCGGACGATGCGGAAAAACTGCTTTCCAGTGCCAGCAGCAGGCAGAAACGGGCCCTGGTCAGGGCCAGCCGGACCAGTTCGCCGGGTTTGTCGGTGGCTATCTCGGAAATGATGACCAGCAGCAGAAAGCGCCTGATCTCCTTTTCGCCGAGATAGACGATGGCATGATGTATCGACTCGATGGTGCTGAGACGATAGAAGTATGCGGAATTGATATACTTGAGCAGCTTGTAGCTGAGGGCGACATCGGTGCCGACGACCGCCTCGATGCGCTCAATCGAGGTCTCGCTCCGGCTCACCTCGGCCAGCAGGGCGATCAGATTGGCCTTGAATGCTGCCAGCTCCTGGATACGGAAGACTTCCGGACGGCTGAAGAAATATCCCTGGAAATATTTGAAGCCCAGCCGCTGGGCCAGTCGGAATTCGTCATAGGTTTCCACCTTCTCGGCCAGCAGCTTGACCGGAAAACGGGAAAGGCGTCGCTGCGTCCGCCGTATGGCATCCTCGGCAAGGAGGCGGAAGTCGATCTTGACGATATCGGCCAGCGCCACCAGCGGCTCGAGCTGGCGGTCATAGATGAAGTCGTCGAGGGCGATGGTGTAGCCTGCCGCCCGCAGACCTTCACAGGCCTTGAGAATTTCCGGGGTTGGCTCGGTCCCCTCGAGGATTTCCACCACCACCTTGCTGCTCGGAAAGGTGGCGGGGACATTCCGCAGCAGCAGGTCGGCGGTGAAGTTGATGAAGCAGGGCTTGGAACCGCTGATAACCTCGATCCCCTCGGTAAGGAAGGAGGCGGAAAGGAGGCTGGCGGTGGCCTTCTCGCCGCACCACGCGCCGTCGTTTTCCATTCCCCGGTAGAGGAGTTCATAGGCGAAGAGACGCCGGTGCTCATTGAGGATCGGCTGCCGGGCGATAAATACATCCATGGGATGTTCCCTGGGGAAAGCGATTGTTATGGTCTGCCGTCGACCATCTTCACCCTGTTGCTGATGCCTTTCGTCATCAGCACCTCGCCGGTGGCGTCGACGATAACCCCGTCCATGCCGAGGCGCTCGAGGGCGGCGATGCCCTTTTCCGGGCCCAGGATGAAAATGCCGGTGGCAAAGGCGTCGGTATCCATCGCCTGTGGGGCGACGACCGTCACGCTGCGGCAGAGGTCCTGGGGAAAACCGGTTTCCGGGTTCAGCAGGTGATGGTACCGGACGCCATTTTCCATGAAGAACCGCTGGTAGTCACCGGATGTCGAAATGGCGCCATCATCGATATCGAGCGTGGCCAGCAGGGCCGCCTCGTCGCCTTCCGGCCGCGGATGCTGGATGCCGACTCGCCAGGGCCTGCCGTCCGGCTGCCGCCCGAACAACCTGATGTCACCGGCAACCGCGACTATCCCGCTGGCGATGCCGTGCTGCCGCAGGACCGCCGCCGCCCGGTCCGCAGCGTAGCCCTTGATGATACCGCCGAGGTCGACCTGCATCCCCCGGGTATCGAGGAAGACGGTGGAGGCCTGCGCATCGACGAGCACATGGCGGTAACCGACCAGGGCCCTGGCCTCTTCGATCTGCTCATGGGTGGGGATGGTCTTCCTGGTGAAATCCCAGAGACGGACCATCGGCCCGATCGTCACGTCGAAGCCGCCCCCGGTCTCCCCGGCAGCACGAAGGGCCGCGGTGATGACGGCCAGGGTTTCCGCGGAAACCTTTACCGGAGCGATGCCGGCATTGCGGTTGATCAGGCTCAGCTCGCTGTCTTCGGCGTAGAAGTTCAGCAGCCGGCCGACGCGCTCCAGTTCGTCAAAGGCGGCATCCATCGCCTCCATGGCCCGCGACTCGGAACGTGAGACGACCGTCATTGTCACCAGGGTGTACAGGGATGTCCGGCTCTCCCGGAACAGACGATCCTTGCGGCCGGCAAAGAACAGCGCAGCCGCCAGCAGGCCGCAGGCCACGGCGATGGCCGCACCGCGTTTCAGGGTATTGCGTGACATGATCACTATCGGGAAAGGCTCCGGCGGCGGGGCGAACCCGGACCGCTACGGCTTCTCATAGAAAATGTAGGAGGTGGAGTAGTCGCTGAACTCGAAGTAAACCTTTCTCTCCCCGGGGTCGACTGCGCCGTTGAGATTGACATCCATGACGCCATAACCGAACCGGTAGGGCCGCTCGCCTTTGCCATCTGTCGCCGTTGCCGTCGTCAGTTTGTCGATCTTCATGAAGCGTCTGACCAGCTTGTCGCCGGCGTAGACCTCGAGGACGCCATCGGTTCCGGTCCAGTTCTGCACCGCCCGGCCGATCTTGTTCTGGGTCTCCTGGGTGCAGGAGAGACAACCGAGCAGCAGCAGGATTATTACGATGTGTTTCATGTACGCACCAATTGTAGCTGAAAGCGGAAACCGCCAGGGCAGGCCTCACACCATGCACACGACTACAGTTCCATTGCACCTATCCTATCCCACAAGTCATCGAGCAACAAGCAGTTTCCTGCATCCTGCAGTCGCCCCGGCTATGGATAACCACTGTTCGCTCGCTTGCTTCTTTATTCATGTTGATCACTGTGGTATGTTACAACTGTCGTCGCCAGCAGACATATTTCCATGACCAGGAATCAGAACCCTGGTCGGGCAGTCGCTGTAACATCATTATTCAACCCTTCCCAAATGACCATGGAGGACGCAATGAAATCCCCAGTACGCGTGACCATTACCGGCGCCGCCGGCCAGATCAGCTATTCCCTCATCTTCCGTGTCGCCGCCGGCGACATGCTCGGTCCCGACCAGCCGGTCATCCTGCAGCTGCTGGAAATCACCCCGGCCCTCGGCGCCCTCAACGGAGTGGTGATGGAACTCAACGACTGCGCCTTCCCGCTCGTCGCCGGCATCGTCGCCACCGACGACCCGAACGTCGCCTTCAAGGACAGCGATTACGCCATCCTCGTCGGGGCCCGCCCCCGCGGCCCGGGGATGGAGCGCAGTGACCTGCTCCAGGCCAACGCCGCGATCTTCTCCGTCCAGGGCAAGGCCCTCAACGCCCACGCCAGCCGCAACGTCAAGGTGCTGGTCGTCGGCAACCCCGCCAACACCAACGCCCTGATCACCCTGAAGAACGCGCCTGATCTCAATCCCCGCAACATCACCTCGATGATGCGCCTCGACCACAACCGCTCGCTGTCGCAGATCGCCGAAAAGGTTGGCGGCCACTCCACCCGGGTGGAGAAGATGGTCGTCTGGGGCAACCACTCCGCCACCCAGTTCCCAGATATCAGCTACGCCACCGTCGACGGCAGACCGGTGGTCGAGGCCGTCGACAACCAGTGGTACGTCAAGGAGTTCATCCCGGTTGTCCAGCAGCGCGGCGCCGCCATCATCAAGGCCCGCGGCGCCTCATCGGCAGCCAGTGCCGCCTCGGCCGCCATTGACCACATGCGCAGCTGGGCCTACGGCAGCAACGGTCAGTGGGTCAGCATGGGCGTCTACAGCGCCGGCCCCGCGCTCCTGGTAGACGGCACTACTCATGTCCCGGCCGTTGCCCT
>CAYYWK010000324.1:0-4335 GCA_964475345.1 uncultured Desulfobulbus sp. | reverse complement strand
GGGAGGAGACGCGATGCGACGACAAATAACGGCCGTGACGACTGTTCTGCTGCTCTGCCTGATCGGGGTTCCCGTCCAGGCGGCGATGACCATCAAGCTCGGTTTGGTCACGAAACCTGGCTCAGCGCAGAACATCGTCACCGACAGGTTCAGCGAGCTGGTGAAGGAGCGCTCGCAGGGTGCCATCGAGGTCAAGGTGTACCACTCCGCCTCGCTTGGCAACGAGACCGAAATCCTCCAGCAGATCCAGATGAACACGGTCCAGATGGGGGTCATCACCAGCGGCCCCTTCGACACCTTCGACCCGATCGTCCGGGTCATTGACTATCCCTTCCTGTTCAAAGACAACGCCCAGGCCGACGCCATCCTCGACGGCCCCTTAGGCCGGGAGATCCTCGACTCGCTGGAAAGCTCGGGGTTCAAGGGGATCTGCTTTTCAGAAAACGGCTTCCGCCACCTCACCAACAGCACCCAGCCGGTGAAGGGGCCGGAGGACATCGCCGGCCTGAAGATCCGGGTGATGTCGTCGGCGATGCACCAGGCGATCTGGCAGGCGCTGGGCGCCAACCCGACGCCGATGCCGTGGCCGGTCTACACCGAGCTCGAGCAGCGGGTCATCGACGGCCAGGAGAACCCGCTGTGGGTGATGGTGGAGTACAAGCTGTGGGAGGTGCAGAAATACCTGACGCTCACCGGCCACGTCTACTCGCCGCATATCGACGTGGCCTCGCTGGCCTGGTGGAAGACCCTCGACGCCGCCACCCAGGAACTGCTGGCGGGGGCGATGCGCGAGGCGGCCCTGTATCAGCGGCAGCAGAATCGCGCCGGCGACGCCGGCAGACTGCAGCTCCTGAAGGAGAAGGGCTTTGCGGTCGAAGAGCACCCCGACCTGGAGGGGCTGCGCGCCAGAGTCTCCTCCCTGAAGGAAATGGAGTTGTACCGCGACCCCCGGGTGGCGGCGATGCTGGCAAAAATGCTGGAAGCGGTGCGGAAGTAAGGTCGGATGGAGCTGTTCGCCCGGTTCAACGCCTCCCTCAACCGCTGGGTGGAGCGGCTGCTGGCCGCCATCGGAATGACGATGGCGGCGATCGTGGCGGTGCAGGTGGTCTGTCGCTACCTGTTCAACAACTCGCTGTTCTGGTCGGAGGAGGCGGCGCGCTACCTGCTGGTCTGGCTGACCTTCCTCGGTGCCGCCGCCGCGTACTACCGGGGCGTTCACCCCGGCATCGACATCCTCTCGCCGTATCTCGGCCCGGGTCTGAGGCGGGGCAAGACCATTGCCGTGCACCTGGTCTGCCTCGCCTTTTTCCTGGTGATGATCTGGCAGGGAGCGGTCTTCGGCCATTTCGTCCGCTTCCAGACCAGCCCGTCGCTGGCGCTGCCGATGTGGGCGGTAGTGCTGGCGATTCCGGTCGGCGGGAGCATTCTCGCCTGTCACTGCCTGCTGTTCCTGTTGCGGGACCTCGCTGGAGGCTGCCGTGACCGCTGAGATCCTGCTGGCGACCCTGCTGGTCCTGTTCCTGCTCGACACCCCGATCGCCGTCGCCATCGGCGCCGCCTCGGTGGCCGCCATCTGTTTCGCAGGCGATTTCCCGCTGCAGATGACCATCCAGCGGTTGTTCTCCGGGGCCGATTCGTTTCACCTGCTGGCGGTGCCGCTGTTCATGTTCGCCGGGACCATCATGGAGGCCGGCGGCATCAGCCGGCGGCTGATCGATTTCGCCACCGCGCTGGTCGGCTGGCTGCCCGGCGGGATGGCGGCGGTGGCGGTGGTCTCGGCAATGTTCTTCGCCGGCATCTCGGGGTCGGCGGCGGCCGATACCGCCGCGGTTGGCTCGATCATGATTCCGGCGATGAAGAAATCCGGCTATCGCTCCGATTTCGCCGCAGCAGTGCAAGCCTCGGGCGGTTCGATCGGCATCATCATCCCGCCCTCGATCCCGATGATCATCTTCGGCTTTCTGACCGGGGCCTCCGTGGGCCGGCTGTTCACCGCCGGCATCCTGCCCGGGATCATGATCGGCCTGTCGCTGATCGCGGTCGCCAGCCTGGTGTCGCGGCAGCAGGGATATGGCGCCCGGATGCCCTTTTCGGCGGCGGAGGCGCTGCGGACCGGACGGCGCGCGCTGCTGGCGCTGGGCGCACCGGCGATCATCCTCGGCGGGATTCTGTCGGGGGTCTTCACCGCCACCGAATCGGCGGGGGCGGCTGTTGTCTACGGGCTGGCCTTGGGAATGCTGGTCTACCGGCGGATAGGCCTCAAGGATCTGCCGCGGCTTTTTATTGAAGGGTCGATCACCGCCGCGATCGTCATGTTCATCATCGCCTGCGCCTCGGTGTTCAGCTGGCTGGCGGCCATCGAGGAGATTCCGGCGCGGCTGGCCGGCGGCCTGCTGGCGCTCTCTGAAGATCGCGCCGTCCTGCTGCTGCTGGTCAACCTGGTGCTGCTGGCGGCCGGGACCTTCGTCGAGACCACCGCCGCCCTGATCCTGCTGGTGCCGATGATCGTGGCGATGCTGCCGGCGCTGGACATCGACCTGGTCCATCTCGGGGTGATCGTCGTCACCAACCTCGCCATCGGCATGCTGACCCCGCCGATGGGGATCTGCCTGATCGTCTCGTCGTCGATATCAGGCGACCGCATGGCGGCGGTCTGCCGCCAGATCGTCCCCTTCCTGCTGGTGCTGCTGGTCGACCTTTTGATCATCACCTTCTGGCCGCCGCTGACAACGGTGCTGGGCAGGCTCATTTCCTGACCTCCCCGCCCCGTCAGTTGCCTGCGATGCGGGCCGGTCAGCCCTGGTGCAGCGGCAGGCGGATGGTGAAGGTGGTGCCTTTGCCGGGCGTCGAATCGAAGGAAAGTTCCCCGCCGTGCTTGTCGTGGATGATGGTCCTCGATATCGCCAGGCCCTGGCCGGAGCCCTTGCCCACATCCTTGGTGGTGAAGAACGGGTCGAAGATGCGCTGCCGGATCTTTTCCGGGATGCCGGTGCCGGTGTCGGAAATGGCGATGAACAAGCTATCCCCGTCGCGCCGCGTCGAGATCCGGATGTTTCCCTGGCCCGTGTTCTCCCCCTGCTGCGCTTCGGCAATGGCGTGCGCCGCGTTGACGATCAGGTTGACGATGACCTGGCCGATATCGCCGGGATAGACGTTGATCGCCGGCAGGTCGCCGTACTCCGTTTCCATCTTTGCCACGTACTTGTAGGCGTTGTGGCAGACGATCAGCGAGTTCTTGATGATTTCGTTGATATCCACAGGCTTCTTGGCTTCCCCGACCCCGGAATGCGCGAAGCCCTTCAAACCCAGCACCAGTTCCGTGACGCGCTCCACCCCCTGCCTGGTCTGCTCGAAGGCCTTGGGAGCCTCCTCCAGCAGGTAGTCGATATCGGCATCCTGCTCCAGTTCGTCTATTTCCGCCAGCAGCCCGCTTGCCCCCGAACCTGCCAGGGAGTCCTTCATCCTCCTGTAACCCTCGACGAGTCGCAGCAGGTCCCCGAAACTGTCCTGCAGGAAGGAGACGTTGCTGCCGATGAACTGGATAGGGGTGTTGATCTCGTGGGCGATGCCGGCGGCGAGTTCACCGATCGATTCGAGTTTCAGGCTGTGGATCTGGTTGGCCTGCTTCATCCGCTCATCGGTGAGATTCCTGAAGGTCAGCACAGCACCGTCTATCTCGTTGCTGTCGTTGCGGGTCGGACAGACGATGAAATCAGCAGAAAAGCTGTCCCCGTCTTTTCTCCAGAAGATGTCGCCGTCCACGTGATGAGCGGAGCCATCCTCGATGGCCGCGAAAACAGGGCAGAAATCCCAGGGGTACTCGCTGCCGTCATCCTGGCTGTGGTGGATGGTCTGGTGCATGTGCCGGCCGATGAACTCGTCATGCGTCCAGCCCAGGGATTCCAGGGCGGTCTGATTGGCCTGGACGACCTTTCCTTCCCGGTCGACATGGACCACCGCGCCATTGACCCAGTCGAGCATCATCTCGTTCTGGAACTTCAGCTGATTGATGGTTTCCAGCAGGCCGTCGGTCTGTTTCTGGCGGGATTGGCTGTCGGCTGTCATATCAGGTTTCACCATGCCGGCGGGGGAATTGGCGATCACGTCGGATCATCAGGACATTGTTTTATTTTCGTTGTTGACAATCGCCGCGCAGATCTCCTGCCATTTCTCGCAATGATCGCAGGGAGACAGCCTGGCCAGCGCGGTCATGTCCAGTTCCTCGCCATGGCCCGTTCCTCGTGGCGACGGCTGCTCGCGGTGATAGAGGACATTGGCGATGTGGACGGCGTGGGCGGCGGTGCCCCCGCGGGTCTCGGCCGAGAACTTGTTCCA
>CAYYWK010000323.1:0-4340 GCA_964475345.1 uncultured Desulfobulbus sp. | reverse complement strand
CTTCGGCCAGGATGCCGCCATCGACGCGGTGATCACGGCGATCCGCGTCTCGCGCGCCGGCCTCGGCAAGGCCGACAAGCCGGTCGGTTCGTTCCTCTTCGCGGGCCCCACCGGGGTCGGCAAGACCGAGGTGGCGAAGCAGCTGGCGCACGTGCTCGGCGTCAGCTTCCTGCGCTTCGACATGAGCGAGTACATGGAGAAGCACACCGTCTCGCGGCTGATCGGCGCGCCGCCGGGCTACGTCGGCTTCGACCAGGGCGGCCTGCTGACCGAGGCCATCCGCAAGCACCCGCACACCGTCCTGCTGCTCGACGAAATCGAGAAGGCCCACCCGGACATCTATTCGATCCTGCTGCAGGTCATGGACCACTCGACGCTGACCGACAACTCCGGGCGCAAGGCCGACTTCCGCAACGTCATCCTGATCATGACCACCAATGCCGGGGCGCGGGAACTGGCCTCCAGAAGCATCGGTTTCGTGACCAGCAAGAAGGGCCGCGACCAGACGGCGATCAACCGCATCTTCGCCCCCGAGTTCCGCAACCGCCTCGACGCTATCGTCTCCTTCGCGCCGCTCGACCACGAGGCAATGGAGAACGTCGTCGACAAGCTGATCCGCGAGCTCGAAGCCCAGCTTGCCGAAAAACGGGTGACTATCAGGCTCACCGCTGAGGCGAAATCCTGGCTGGCGAAAGAGGGCTACGACCCCGATTTCGGCGCCCGGCCGCTGCGCCGGCTGATCATGAAGGAGATCGGCGACGTCCTCACCGAGGAGATCCTCTTCGGGGCGCTGACCAGGGGCGGCGAGGCCCGAGTCGATGTCCAGGACGGCCGGCCCTCCTTCGCCTACGAACGATAGAAAAGCGACCATCAGACACCGGGCCGCCCCAGCGGGCGGCCATCTCTTTTCCCCCAGTTCAGGAGCACCCCCATGACCGACTGCCTGTTCTGCAAGATTGCCGCCGGCGAGATCCCGGCCGAGATCGTCTACGAGGACACCGACCTCGTCGCCTTCCGGGACATCGCCCCGGTGGCGCCGCAGCACATCCTGATCATCCCCAGGAAGCATCTTGACGGACCGTCCTCGATCACCACCGAGGACGAGGCACTGATCGGCAAGATGATGCGGGTGGCCGGGGAGGTAGCGGCGGCCAACGGCATCGGCAACGCCTACCGGTTGGTGCTGAGCAACGGCAAGGACGCCGGTCAGCTGATCTTCCACATCCATATGCACATCATCGGCGGCAGGCCGTTGCACTGGCCGCCGGGCTGATCGCCGTCCCGGCGCGGCAATCCTCCCCTCCGCCCGCCGCCAGATCCGCTGCCCCACCCGTGACCCCGACGGAAACCGAGGCGTCCCCGCCGCAACAGCAGTCGGCGGCCGGCAGCAGACGACAGCCCGCTTGCCGCCCGCCACGGTTCATGGTAGAGAAAGGGGCATGGACTCTTCCCCCGCCCCTTCCCTGCCCGCGCTGATTGCCGGACCGCTTTCCGGCAGCGACCCGTTCCTGCTGCTGGCCGGCCTGGTCGCGATCGTCGCCCTCCTCTTCGGCCTGGTGATCATCCTCTTTTTCCGCTGCCGCCGGTTATCCGGCCGTCTGCGCCGTCAGGATGAGGAGTTGGCCACCGCCGGAACCCATCTCGCCGAGTGCGACCACAACCGTATCGAGCAGCAGATCCGGGCCGAGAAGCTGGCTACCCTGCTGGAGAGCGAGCAGCGCAGCTCCGACGAGAAACTGCAGCTGCTGGAACAGGCCAGAGAAGAGCTGCGCCTGCAGTTCGAGTCGCTGGCCAACCGCATCTTCGAGGAAAAAAACGAGAAATTCGGCAGCCAGAGCCGGGAGCGGCTGGAGACCATCCTCCGCCCTTTCCATGAACAGCTGGCCTCCTTCAGGAAGGAGATCGGCGACATCTACGTCAGTGACACCCGTGAACGCAGTTCCCTGAAACAGGAGATCATCCACCTCCGCGAACTCAACCGGCAGATCGGCACCGAGGCGGTCAACCTGACCCGGGCGCTGAAGGGAGACAGGAAAATCCAGGGCAACTGGGGCGAAATGGTCCTGGAGAGGATCCTCGAGCAGTCAGGGCTCCGCCGCGGCCACGAATACGAGTGCCAGGAAGGGCTGCGCGACTCGGACAGCCGGCTTTTCCGGCCAGACGTCATCGTCCGCCTGCCGGAAGGCCGGGACATCGTCATCGACGCCAAGGTTTCCCTGGTCAGCTGGGAACGCGCCGTCACGGCCGACGACGAGCGGGAGCGGAACCGGGCCCTCGCCGACCTGGTCGCCGCCGTCCGCGACCATCTCAACACCCTTGGCGACAAGAATTACAGCGACCTGGCGGGAATCAGGTCGCTCGATTTCGTCATCATGTTCATGCCCATCGAGGCCGCCTTCGTCGCCGCCTTCCAGCACGACCAGCAGCTGTTCGAGGAGGCCTTCCGCAGGGGCATCATCGTCACCACCCCGACCACCCTGCTCGCCACCCTGCGCACGGTGGAGAACATCTGGCGCTACGAACACCAGAGCCGCAACGCCCAGGAGATCGCCCGGCGGGCCGGACTGATCCACGACAAGCTCTGCGGCTTCGTCGAGGAGATGGAAAAAATCGGCCGGCAGCTGGCGACCTGCCAGCAGACCTATGAGACGGCCATGGCCAGGCTCAGCCAGGGCCGGGGCAACCTGATCGCGCAGTCCGGCCAGCTGACCGAACTCGGGGTCAAGTCGCGCCGGGAGATGCCCCGCTCCGTCGCCGACAGGGCCGATACCGACCTCCAGAACTGACGGCGTCAGCCGTTCCCCTCTTATTCGATGGCATGGGCCATCAGCCGCAGGTAGGCATCACGCAGGCCGTCGCGATCGGCAAGAAGCCGGTTTCCGATAAAACCGCAGCTGTTCTCCCGGCAGTACCCGCCCTGCGACAGATAGTTGAGGATGATCTTCGGAATGTCGTAGTGATGGATGGTCGCATGGGTTCTGACCTTCCCGTCCTCGATGAACAGGACACGGTTGAGGTGGAGATTGTCTTTTTTGTCGTCGAGATAGCGCAGCTTCTTGTAGGTTATCAGCCCCTGCAGCGGCGGCACATGGTCGCTGACCAGGATGATCAGGCTCAGCGTGTCGATGGCGGTGAGTTGCCTGACATATGTGGCGACCGCCTGGGACCGGTAATAGAACTGGTTGGCCACCCTCTCGAGCTGGGGATCGCGGTAGCTGGAAGTCAGCTTCAGGAAATACGGCCTCTTGGCAGTGTTCAGGACATGGGGCAGGTGGCCGAACATGGTCAGCACGTAGTTGAACAGCGGCGGCGCATCCTTGTCGGCAATCGCCCCCTGGACGAACTCGATGTTCTGGTCAAACAGATGGCCGTCGAACATGTAGAGTTCCCCGGTGGTATCGCCAGTGGACAGGTAAGTGGTGGCGTCATCGACATACTCCTTGGGGAAATACATCTCACCGAAGCCGATCCCCTCGTAGGCGCTGATGGCATTGAAGAAGGTCGGCTTGAAGGAATTCGAGGCCACCGTCCGGTATCCGGCCAGTTGCAGGGTCCCCGGCAGGCAGTAGGCGGATACCCCGGTGAAGGAGTTGAACTCGACCCCGGCCAGTTCCTGGAACGCCGGCACCCCGCACAATACCTCGAACTCGGCCTGGGAAGTCTTGCCGCCGAAGACCGGCGAGACCGAGAGCCCCTGCCGGTCGCCGAACAGCTTCCTGAATTCCGGATGGACCGGGTCCCTAGTGTAGACCGCCCCCTTGAAGAGGGTCGGATCGACAAAGCTCTCCATCACCACCAGGTGGACATTGCGCTGCGATCCGTTCCTTTTCAGCCATTCCGCACGCCTGCGGGCATCTGTGTCGTAGGCGGGACGGTCGTGGAAGGCTGAGGTCCTGGCCAGCGCAATCCGCCGCTGGGCCTCCCGGTAAACAAGCATCACCAGCCGGCCGTTCATCTCCACCGGCAGGTCGTCTGACCAGTTGACGACCCAGATATGGGCCTGAAAATAGAACCAGGTGGTCTTCTCAGGGGCAAAAACGGTCACGCCGATCACCAGGATCATCGGCAGCAGGCCGAGGGCCATCACTTTCCAGCGGCGGAAGTCGATGCACCAGAGCACGCCGGCGAACGGGATGATGCCGGCAAGGACGATCAGCGCCAGGAACTTGGGCGAGGTGACGTTGAGCAGCTCCTTGACCTCGGTCAGCTCGACGAAGCGGAAGACCTTGCCGAGGAGCAGGTAGTAGATGTCCTGGCCGATATAGGCGAGAAAGACCGGGGCGGCGGCGAGAAAGGGCCGCCAGCGGGATGGCCGGATGATGTTCCCCAGGTACCAGTAC
>CAYYWK010000322.1:0-4360 GCA_964475345.1 uncultured Desulfobulbus sp. | reverse complement strand
GGAAGCCACGAGAAAGCACCCTACTGATGACGATATAATTACCATTCGGTTGCAGGTTCATCGCCGTAACGCTCTTAAAATCAAAGAGTTTGCTGAGGCTATCGAAGCGGGGAGCGAGAGGAACTACACAATAGACGAGGTGTTCCCTGAATATATCGGAAAAGATCAACAAACCGCAATTCGGGCCTATCGTTACCGCGAGAATTTGACGCAGCGACAATTGGCCGACCTGACCAGTATCCCGCAACGACACATTTCAGAGATGGAAAATGGCAAGCGGCCCATCGGAAAGGAATTGGCAAAGCGGTTAGGGAAGGCCCTGAATGTCGATTACAAGGCGTTTCTGTAGATAAGACAGCGACTTTCACTAGGATAAGTGGCGACAAAAGCAGCCAGAGCGCCGACATTGATAAGGCTCTTGCCCTGGCGAAAGAATGAAGGGACTGAACATGGCAGAGAAATTCACCCGATGGGACGCCTCGGACCATCTCAAAACGGACGAGGATATCATGGCGTACTTCGAAGCATGCCTTGATGACGATCCCGGAGACGGCAGCCTCGTGCGTGCGGCCCTGGGGGATATCGCCAGGGCCCGTAACATGTCGAAGCTGGCCAGAGAGATCGGGCTTTCTCGTGAAGGTTTGTATCGGGCGCTGAGCACTGACGGCAACCCGGAGTTTGCCACGATAATGAAGGTGATAAAAGGCATGGGCTTGAGCCTGCATGCCGGCCCGCCCCGCCACTCCAAACATGGCGCCGAGGCATGATGGAAAAAGAGGTGCGGGGCAATGCCGGAAAAGAATGAGCAGGACGTTCTGAAACAAAGCTTCGAGGACGATCCACGAGTGACGTGGATTCCGCTGGAACAATGGCTGAAGGAATTGAGGCCTCTGAAGCCGGGGGAGACTATCGGTTCTCTGATCGCAGCGCGGAAAAAGCGATCAGGAAAGTGACCGGAAAAAACCTCTCACAGATGGTGTGGTGATTCGATAATAGGAGCGTCTACGCTTCACGCGTATTTGACCATGCTAGTCCGTGACTGATCATCACGACCGAAGAGCCGCAACCCTGGCGGCCTGCCCGGTTTTTCCAATGGATACCTTTTGAGGGGAAAGATAGATGGAGCTGTACAAAATAGATGAGCTCGGGAAGAAATGGAATAAATCCGTTAATGACATCTTGAGGATGATAGTTGCAGAAAAATTGAAATGGTGGTTTCGCAAGCCGGTCACTTATTCGTTTCAAAATCAATCCGACCTTTACAAATTGGGCGATCCTTTCGTAGCCGGAATGTTTTTAGAAAAGAATGACACCTATATGATGTATTGCCATGGTCTCGGAGAGCCTTGCAAATACTACCTTGAAAACTTCGTGATTTTCTCCAATGAGGTTGCACGGGTCGAAGCTGAATATCCCGATCTTTTACAGGCCCTCAACAACGAACGCCGAGACATAGCGGGGAAACATCCACTTGCTGTCGAGGAACCTGTTATCGGATGGAAAAAACTAGAGGCTGCATTCGATGGACTGTCTCGAAATACCATCAAGAAAATGGCAAGGACCGCCAAAGTAAATTTCAGGAAGGTCGGACGATCACCGGCCCTTTTGCCCTCCGAAATCGTAACGGTAAAGGCATTCGGATCAAAAAAATGATCGAGGTGAAAAAAAGTTTTTGACACTTTGACACCTGATTTTTGACACTTGTCAAAATCCTGTCAATGGAGCGCCCAAGCTGGCTTTTGAGTCGGTTTGGGCGTTTCTTTTTTGACACTTCTGACGCCTGTTTCTGACACATAACTGACCGTTTTCATTTATCTTTATTCCTTTACACCCCTGGAAACAGTGGGTACCCTATAGGCATATCAATCGTTCGGCCGGACGAAAAACCTACGGAGGTTTAGGAAATGGCATTCGATAGAGAAGCAGCAGCAGCAACGATAAGGAAGGCAGCGGAGAAGTGGCCGACCAGCTTTGTACCGAGATCACAAGTGCCGACCTTCACCGGCGGCCTGATTGCAACGGGGACGTTGGCGAATTTGGACTCAGAGGGCCGGGGACCACAAGGCGCGTTTCGCATCGGTCGGCAGCGATGCTATCCGGTGGACGCCCTTTGCGATTGGCTCATCGAGCGGATGGAGGCATAAACCATGCCTCAAGAACGCAGAGTGGCCCTTCCCACTCGGTTGCCATCCGATTCGGCGGGAAGAGCCACCTTAAAACAACAAGCTCATAATAGCCAATTTTCACGCAAAAATAAATTGATAGACTGGTACTTTCTCGGTCTTATCATCGTCTCCGATGCAGCGATCCTTGCGGTCGGGCTGGCCCTGATTTTCGGGTCGAGGGGGGCATTGTGAACGCCCCGGCAACAGAGCGGATCAATGCCGCCGGTCTTTCCCGCGAAGCTCTCAAAAAGATGATGCGGGAAGCGAGGGCTGACGAGGAACGACAATTCCCTCCTGCCGGCGAGAAGTCTTCCCCCTTTGCAAAGGGACAAATGGGAGACCAGGGCACACAGTCGGAACGCAGCGCCCCGCCGACCAGGCACATGCTTTCGATAAGTGAGGAAGAACTGGCCTCTGCAAGCCTGACCCCCACCTGTGTCGTGGAGGAATACCTTTATGCTGACGTTGCAACTCTCAGCGCCCCCGGCGGAACCGGCAAAACCACCCTCGTGCTATATGAGGCGATCTGTCTATCAGTTGACAGGCCGGTCCATGGAATGAAAGTCAAAAAATCCGGCTGGACATTGATCATCACCGCAGAGGATCAGCGCGAGCGGCTGGTTGCCCGTCTACGGGAGATCATGAACAGCATGGACCTGACCGACGAAGAGCGAAAGGTTGTGATGCGGAGCGTCCTACCTTGGGACGTCACCGGCGAGCAGCTAAGTCTTATCGTTGCGACGGATGGGAACCTCGTCCTCACCGCGCTTGCGGACGACATCATCAAGACCCACCAGCAAGACCCTCCGGTTTTGATAATTTTCGACCCCCTCATCAGTTTTGGCGTGTCCGAGACAATGGTCAACGACAACGAGCAGGCGATCGTAAAAGCCTGCCGCCGGATCGTTAAAGGTTTGGATTGCTGCGTCCGGTTGATTGCTCACACTGGGAAGGCGAACGCCAGGGAAAAGACCCTCGACCAGTACAGCAGCCGGGGCGGATCCGCCTTGTCTGATGGATCGAGGATGGTATCGGTCCTGCAAACCTGGTCGGCAGGTGACGAAATGAAACCGCCGGCAGGATGCACGCCAGACGGGGAGGCGTCTATCACGATCCTGGCAAGGCCGAAACTCAGCTATGCAAAGCCGAACCTGCCGAATCTGTGGATCCGTCGAACCGGCTACACCTTCGAGACCTTCACCGATATTCAGATCAGCAAGGAAGAACGCGACGAGGCCATTCTCGACCAGGTGGAACGCTTCCTTGCAAGCGAGGTACAGCAGGGGCACCGGCACAACAAGACGAGCCTTGAAACATCTGTGCCCAACCTCAAGCGATCCGAGGTGAGAATGGCAATCGCCGTCCTTATGGCGCACGGTCGCATCATCGAAGTTGACTTGCCGGCGGAAGAGATACGGACCAGGCGGAAAACATACCTGACCACCCCGGCAGAATTCGGCAGGATTCCCAAAGACGATGAATTCGATCCTGCCAAGGAAACAGCCGGAAATAATGCCGCCGCCTATAGGGAAAATATTGGCGGCAGTATTTCGCCGCCTATTTTTCCCCCTGTTTCCAATGCTGCGGCGATGAGTCGGCAGGATTCGGCAGAATTGGCAGAATTAACAGACAGCAGGGAAAAATCATGCTGATGACCTTGATCGAAAAGGACGGCCTCGGGCCGAAAAAGAAGACCGGCGCCGAATACGCCTCTCCTTGCCCGGCCTGCGGTGGACGAGATCGGTTTGTCATCCATGCCGACACCGGGCGGTATTGGTGCCGGGGGTGCGGCAAGAGCGGCGATGCCCTCCAGTACCTCCGGGACTTCCACGGAATGTCTTTCCCGGATGCCGCCGCCCTGGTCGGAAAACAGCTTTCCCCGAATCGGCAGAGCAGACCAGCTCCGGCCAAAGGTCAGGAGGTAGCAAGTAAGCCCGAAAAGATACAGACCGCCGAGTGGCGGGCAAAGGTCGACAGGTTCATCGAATGGGCACAGGGAAAGCTCCTGGCAAACGACGAGGTACTCGAATGGCTGCGGCTGGAACGAGGCATTACCAGGGAGACGGCGGAAAGGTTCAAGCTCGGATGGCTCGACCATAACGTTTTCCAGCCAAAACAGGATTGGGGCATGCCGGCAGATGGCAAGAAGTTCTTTATCCCTTCTGGACTAGTCATCCCCTGGCAGGATCGAAGGG
>CAYYWK010000321.1:0-4381 GCA_964475345.1 uncultured Desulfobulbus sp. | reverse complement strand
AGGAGCGGGCGGATGCGGGCGAAGGTCTCGTCCGTCGCGCCGCAGAGCACGCCCTTCTCCAGGCTCTTCTGGAAGCCCTTGTCGCAGGAGGGAATGTACTCCCGGGGGATGACGCCGCCGACGATACTGTCGACAAATTCGTAATCACCTTCTTCGAGCGGCTCCATGTAGCCGGCCACCCGCCCGAACTGACCGGACCCGCCGGTCTGCTTCTTGTGGGTATAGTTGAAATCGGCCCGGCCGGTGATGGTCTCGCGGTAGGCCACCTGCGGAGCACCGACCTGGACCTCGGCTTTGTACTCCCGCTTCATCCGTTCGATATAGACCTCGAGGTGGAGTTCGCCCATACCGGAGATGATCGTCTCGCCGGTCTCATGGTCGACGAAGGTTTTGAAGGTCGGGTCCTCCTTGGTGAAGCGGTTGAGGGCTTTGGACATGTTGATCTGGGCCTTGTTGTCCACCGGGATCACGGCCAGCGATATGACCGGTTCCGGAATGTGCATCGAGCTCATAGAGCAGGAGATATTCTCGCCGGTAAAGGTGTCGCCGGAGGCGCAATCGACGCCGAACAGGGCGACGATGTCGCCGGAACCGCACTCCTCGATCTCTTCCATTTCATCGGAGTGCATTCGCACCAGCCGGCCGACTTTGACCTTCTTGCCGGTGCGGCTGTTATAGATGGTGTCACCTTTTCTCACCTGCCCCTGGTAGGTGCGGACGTAGGTGAGCTGCCCGTAGCGGCCGTCCTCGAGTTTGAAGGCCAGCATCACCAGAGGGTCGGCAGGATCGTTGGAGACCTTGAACTCGGCCTCGTTGTTCTTCAGGTCAAGGGCGAAGTTCTCAACATCGGTGGGGCAGGGCAGATAGCTCTCGACGGCATTGAGCAGCAACTGGATTCCCTTGTTTTTATAGGCCGAACCGACGAAGACCGGGGTGAATTCAAGATTGATGGTACCCTTGCGGACCGCGTCGTAGATCAGCGCAGTATCGATATCGCCACCCTCCAGCACCGCCTCCATCAAGTCCTCGGAGAACATCGAAATCTCTTCGAGCAAGGCCTGCCGTTTTTCCTCGGCCTCATCGGTCATTGAGGCCGGGATCGGCTCGTAGCGCAGTTTCTCGCCGTTGTCACCATCGAAATAGACGGCCTGCATGGTCACCAGGTCAACCATGCCGGCCAGGTCCCCTTCGAGGCCGATCGGGATCTGCATCATGTGGGCGTTGAGGTCGAGCTTTTCACGCAGCTGCCGGGTGACCCGCTCCGGATTGGCGCCGGTGCGGTCGCACTTGTTGACGAAGGCGATCCGCGGAACCCTGTAGCGGGTCATCTGGCGGTTGACGGTGATAGACTGGGACTGCACCCCGCCCACCGAACAGAGTACCAGGATGGCGCCATCGAGAACTCGCAGGGCCCTCTCCACCTCGACGGTGAAATCGACATGGCCGGGGGTGTCGATGATGTTGATGTCGATATCTTTCCAGGAGCAGTAGGTGGCTGCGGACTGGATGGTGATGCCGCGCTCCTTCTCGAGTTCCATCGAGTCCATCTTCGCCCCGACCCCGTCCTTGCCGCGCACCTCGTGGATGGCATGGATTCTGTTGGTATAGAATAGAATGCGTTCCGTCAGGGTGGTCTTGCCCGAATCGATATGGGCGCTGATGCCTATGTTTCGAACCTTCGATAAATCCTTATTCATAACGTTTTCCTCTACCGTCTCTCGCAACCGGATCAGGTTTGCTCCCTTCCCGACAGCTCCGGGGATAAAAAACAAAAAGAGTCACAACAGGCTGCAACTCCTTCTTCAACTGCCACATGGATAACCAGACTCAGGAATTGGAATACTGTCTTTCGGCCTTCTTCAGGCTTCGGGTAGACATGTGAGCGGGGAGACCCCGCTCAAACCCGGGCATTCCGCCATAATCCGGCGAAATTCTTGGATACGGAAAAAATGTCAGGCAGAATGCTGATGCGCCACACGACATCACCAAGAACAATAAACCTCGTTTTTTACCCTGTTGATAAAGGAATTACCAGCTATTTTTTATATTGCCGTTAATTTTCCAACAGCATTCTGTTCTGCAGTTGACCAGCAACGCAGGCAATCAGGTAGCCATGGGCCACATCGAGCGGATCGGTGATCAGGAAGGCGGGATCTTCATTGAGAGCAACGTTCGCCTCCACCAGCTGGTGTTTGCATTGAACAGAAAAACAATGCGATAGAATTACTGCCACGACCTCATCCGATCAACCGGCCCGGCGCGCCGGCAGCTCCGGAAAGCACGACGAGCCGGCTGTTTGAATTCTCTTGACAAGCTCCACGACCACGGAATAAACAGATCAATCAATCAATATTCATTTCACCCTCCAAATTCCATGAAATCTCGAAAGAACCAGAACGCCGCACTCCGCAAACCGGAAATCCTCGAGGGATATTACACTGTCCTGATTCAGGAAGGCCTGGAGGGGGCCTCGATCAGCAAAATCGCCAAGGAACTCGACATCCATTCGAGCCTCATTTTCCACTATTTCCAGAACAAGGAAAACCTGACCTTCGAACTGGTCGACCTGATGATCGAGAAATTCAAGTCGGCCCATCTGCTGCAGTTCGAACACATCAACGACGCCGAAGAACGCTTTACCGCCCTGATGGACGTGATTTTCTCGCTACAGTGGTCAAGGACAGTGGATCCCGGTGTCCACTATGGGTTTTATTACCAGAGCTTCCGTGACGAACGGACCCTCGGGCGACTGCGGAAGATGTTCGGCTGGCTGAAGGAGTATCTGCAGCAGCAGATCGAGGAGTTCCAGCAGGCCGAAGTTGTCAGGGTGAGCAACGCCGAGAAGGCGGCGGAGTACATCGTCACACTGATGGAAGGGCTGGAATTCCATGCCCAATTCCTCAGCAACGGAAAACCATTTGAAATTTTTGCCGAAACGGCTAAACGCTCGACAATTTCCCTGCTCAAGAATGGTTTTTTATGAACCAGGGGTATTTTTCTGCTTTACTATTGATTGATCGATCAATTAATAACTAATCGCATATCCTGTCGGAACGGCGCATGCTCCGCACCCGAATTCACCGATCAATCAAGGAACTATGCCGGCAGCGTTTTCTGGCGAAGACGCCCATCGATGAAAGGCTGCCGACTGAAGACGTCTGCACGGGACCTGACAACAGCAGGACAAGACAGGTCCGGGCAGTCAGAACAACTCAACCTGAAGAGGCATCGCGATGACCAAGAACACCGAGACGGCAACCACCAGCACCATCCCCAGCGAACGCAACGTCGACCTCGCCTTTTCCGAGGCCAAGCGGATGATTGCCCTGATCTCCACCCCGGAGTCCGAGGTGTCTGATCAGGATCGCCGCTGGGTTGCCGAGACCACCTACCAGAACTTCCACGACCATATCAACAAGGGTTTTCTCGAATACCGCAAATCCGTCACCGAGACCGAGGACTTCGCGCTCACCGACTGGTATGGGGAAGGATCGATCCTGCGCGATGTGATGGGCCGCGAATATATCGACATGCTGGGCGGCTTCGGCCTCTACTCCCCTGGTATCCGCCACCCGAAGATCGTCGCCGCCGCCAAGGCCCAGCTCGACCGCAGCCCGCAATACAGCCAGGAAATGCTCGACCCCCTGCGCGCCCACCTGGCCCGGGTCATCGCCCATCTGACCCCCGGCGACATCCAGTACGGCTGGTTCGCCAACAGCGGTACCGAGGCTGTTGAAGGAGCAATGAAATTGGCCAAGCTGCATACCGGCAAAAGCGGCTTCATATCCACCCTCAGCGGTTTCCACGGCAAGACCCTGGGGTCGCTGTCGCTGATCGGCAAGGCGGTTTATCGCAAACCGCTGCTGCCGCTTCTCGAAGGTGTACGACAGGTACCCTTCGGCGATGCTGATGCGGTCGAACAGGTTCTCAAGAGCGCCAAGACCGTCGGGGACGGCATCGCCGGCGTGGTGGTCGAGCCGATCCAGGGCGAGGCCGGGGCCGTCGTGCCGCCTGATGATTACTGGCCTCGGCTGCGCGAGATCTGCGACAAGTACGACGTGCTGCTGATCGCCGACGAGGTGCAGACCGGTTTCGGCCGCACTGGCAAGATCTTCGGCGTCGACCACTGGAACGTCGCCCCGGACATCATGTGCTTCGGCAAGGCCCTTGGCGGCGGCGTCGTCGCCATGTCCGGCTTCTTCTCCACCGCCAAGATCTGGAAATGCATGGAACCGAACCCCTTCATGCACACCACCACCACCGGCGGCAACCCGCTGGCCTGCGCCGCGGCGCTAGCCCAGATCACCGTCCTGCTCGAGGAAAACCACGCCCAGCAGGCAGCCGAGAAGGGCGAGTATATCATAGGCAAGTTCAAGGTCCT
>CAYYWK010000320.1:0-4387 GCA_964475345.1 uncultured Desulfobulbus sp. | reverse complement strand
GCACACCAAATCGCGGACCATTACCATGCCCTATCTGACCGACCTGATGGCGGAAAACTGCATCATCCTGCATACCAGCGATGCCAAGGCGCTGGGTGTCAAGACCGGCGACCTGGTCAAGGTGGTGTCAGCGACCAACACCGATGGCGTCTGGGATCTCCGCAACGGCCGGAAGAAGCCGATGATCGGCAAGGTTCAGGTCACCGAGACCATCAAGCCCGGGGTCATCACCTTCACCCTCGGCCATGGCCACTGGAGTGCCGGCGCGGAGGACGTCACCATCGACGGCAAGGTCGTGAAGGGAGACCGGAAGCGCAACCAGGGCGTGCATGCCAATGCCGCGATGTGGGTCGACCCCAACCTGAAGAACACCTGCATGATCGACAAAGTCGGCGGCAGCGTGTCCTTCTACGATTCAATGGTAAAACTGATCAGGGTCTAGCCGCTTCCCTGGTGCAGAGGCAGGGGAAAGGGGATGGTGGTTAGCCCCTTTCCCTTTTCCAGGGTATATGACAATGGATGGACGATGGACTGATCAGTCGGTGGAACCAGCTACAGGGAGTTACCGCTATGCTTACGACGCTTCCAGTTGAGCAGGCTGTCGGAATGGTCCTGCCCCATGATATCACCGAGATCGTCAGGGACAGCCACAAAGGCAGCGCCTTCAAGAAAGGACATATCATCCGCCGGGAGGATATCGATCGCCTGAAAAGGCTTGGCAAGGAAAACATCTACATCCTGACGCTGGGTGCCGATGAAATCCACGAGAACGAGGCGGCTGAAATGCTGGCCAGGGGATTGGCAGGCGAAGGAGTAACCTTTGTCGCCCATCCCGACGAGGGGAAGATAACCCTGACCGCTGCCAGGGACGGACTACTGCGGATCGATACCGAGGCGCTCTACCGTTTCAACCTGCTCGGCGACGTCATGTGCGCGACCTTGCATGACCACACCCCGGTTCGCAAGGGCGAAAAGATCGCCGCGACCAGGCTGATCCCGCTGGTCGCACCGCGCTCCCTGGTGGCGAAGGCTGCCGGCATTGCCGCTTGCAACGGACATATCCTGCAAGTGCTGCCGCTGCGCAGGGCCAGGGTAGGCCTGGTCATCACCGGATCAGAGGTGTTCTATGGCCGGATCAAGGACCGTTTCGAAGAGGTGCTGAGGGAGAAGCTGCGGCAGTTCGGATCACAGGTGGAGTGGGTGGAATTCGCTCCGGACGATACCGGCCTCATTTCCGGCGCTATCAGCCGATGCATTTCGGCCGGCGCCGACCTTGTCGTCACCAGCGGCGGCATGTCAGTCGATCCCGACGATAGGACCAGGGCCGGTATCCTCGCAGCAGGGGCTACGGATACTGTCTACGGTACACCAGTTCTGCCCGGGGCCATGCTGCTGGTGGGAAAGGTCGGTGAAATCCCGATAGTTGGTGTGCCCGCCTGCGGCATGTACCACAAGATCACCGTCCTCGATCTGGTGCTGCCGCGGATTCTTACCGGCCAGAGCATCGGCCGCAGGGAACTGGCGGCCATGGGTCACGGTGGATTCTGCCGCAACTGCGAGGTATGCAGTTATCCGGTTTGCAGTTTCGGCAAATGACCCGACCTAGCCAGAATACGTCCTGCACAAGCGAATAGACACTGATCCTGAACGAATTCACAATCAGGCGGGAAAGGCCTGATGGAGCACAGGCGATGAAGGCGACGAGGGTAGAACCGGCAGCTGCAGAGGAAAAAGAACCTCCGTTTGGGAACAGCTGTATGCTGCTCAAAAACGGGAATCACGTCAATATCTCAAATCCCTAATGATCGGAATCCAGGAAGACTTTGAAGCCTCTTTCCTTGAATTCTTGTATGAAGGATTGAACGTGCGCCTTAATCTGATCGCGAATCTGGCGGACATACGCGAGATTTTCTTCATCGGTGCCAACGGAGGCGGATGGGTCTGCAAAAGGCCAGTTCTTTCGAAGTAATCGGCCAGGAAACAGTGGGCACCGCGTACTCACTTCCGGGGAACAGACCGTAATTACAGCATCATATTGTCTCCCGCTTTTATATACATCGAACACGCTTTGGGTGCTCTTCCCGGAGAGATCAATGTCTTCTTCCTTCATCACTTCAACCACATACGGATTGATAGTACCCGGTTCCAAACCTGCACTTTCTGCTTCAAGCGTCCCTTCCGAGAAATGGTTGAGATATGCCTCAGCCATCTGGCTTCTTGCCGAGTTATGTTCACAAATGAAGAGGATTTTTCGCATAATCGTATTGAAATAGAGTTTCTTTTTCCTTATCAGTATCTTCGTTTTTCCTATTAGCAGGTTAGGGTTAGAATTTTGTTTGGATTCAATTATTTCTGCTTTAAGGTTGATTGAACGGTATCTACAATGAGCAGAAATAGGGCGACCTGATCCAGTTTGCCGAGCAGAAAAGGAGCACGGTCAGGGTGCGGATCGGCAATAGGCGTCTGTCATACACGAAACAGAAAAAAGACTCTGCCGAGCATACGCAACAACCTTACGAGCACTGACGCCGATGCACTGAGCTTGCGGTGAAAACTGTCTCCAGGGACTCGGGCAGTTTGTTGTCATACGAGGACCGGCTCGACCAGGCACTTTTCGAGATGATCATGCCGGTGATGGCTGTTTCCCTGTCACCATTTTTTGAGGGGACTGCATTGTCCTTCGTCGCAACCGATTTTCTTCATTCCATATTTCCCTCTGCCTGCCAGATTTCCGAGAGCACGGCGACCAGCGTCTGCAGCATCGGCTCGTCTTTTCTGCGCTGCAAGCAGGCGATGGACAGCGGCAGTTCGAGCGGTTCCTTGTCCCAGATGGCCAGCCGGTCGTCTGCGGTTTTGCCGACGGCATCGTGACGCAGCAGAAATGAGAGGCCGACGCCGTTTTTCACCATCACCATGATCAGCGATTCGTCGTCGATCAGCGCCGCCTGGTTGGGGGTGATCCCATGGCGATTGAAAAATGAGGCAGCCACTGCGTGAAACGGGCAGTCGTCGGGGGTGATGATCCAGGGATAACTCTTCAGGCGAGCTGCCGGAGTCTGCTGGAAGGCGGCCTGCAGAAGGGGGGCGCCGGCAATCACCAGCTGCAGCTGTTGCAGTTCGATGGCATGGATGCGCTCCGCTGCCACTTCGCCGAACATGAAGCCCGCGTCAAGTTCGCCGCTCTCGAGTTTTACGGCAACCTCGCCGGTCATTGCCTGCAGCAGGTGAAGCTGAAGTTCGGGGTGCTGGTGACTCATTCGTGAAAAGAGCTCGGTGATCCGCAATATCTGAGGATCGGCATTGATGCCGATCCTCAGCCGGCCGCGCAGCACGCCCCGCATCTGGCCAGCCTCCAGTTCCATTGCCGCCACCGTCGAGAGAACCTGGTCGGCATGCTCGCGCAGCTTCCTCCCGTCGGCGGTGAGCACCATGCCCTTGGGGGTGCGGATGAAGAGGTGCACCCCCAGTTCATCCTCCAGGGCCTTGATCTGGGCGCTGACCGCCGGCTGGCTGGTATGCAGCCGTTTGGCTGCCCTGGTCAGGTTGCCCTCGTCGGCCACCATCGTAAAGGTTCGCAGTTGATACAGTTCCATTTTCGATCAGTGTAAAGGAGATGAGGATTGGGCAACTCTACCCCAATCGCCGCGGAAAGGGCGATCATTTTCTCCGAATGCCCCGATCCAAACAGATGATTGGACCGTAAGGCCATTCCAGGCTACGATGTGCCAGATATCGATCAAGGCGTGCAAACATTGACAGGAGGGTATCGATGAAGACCGTGCCAATTCTCCAGATCCTGGCCTACCTGATACGACCGGAGGATACCAGCGACCTCATACCGGCGAGGTGGTCACCGGGCTGCCTGGACATTGCTGCGCGGTTGCTCGGGATGGCCAAAAGCGTCTTGTGGACGGTTGTCGCCCTGGTGCTTGCTTATGGCGTCTCGCTGTTATCCGATGCCCATCCCATGTAATCAACGGAGGAACACGATATGGAGCGACAACTGATTGTTCAACGGGTCAGGGAGTATTACTGGCGGGAGGATCTCAATTGTGCCACCACCACCCTGCGGATTCTTGCCGAGCATTGCGATGTCGCATTGTCGCAGCAGGTACTGGATGCCGCGGTGGGCATGCACGGGGCAGGCGGCTGCGGCGCACAGTGCGGCCTGGTGGAAGGCACCCTGATGTTTCTCGGCATCCTCGGACGGGAACGGCGGCTTCCGGACACCGACATTGTCCATCTCTGCTGCCGTTATGGGGAAGATTTTGCGAATACGTTCACCAGCCTTCTCTGTCGCGAGCTGCGCCCGGAGGGCTTTGCCGACGACCAGCCGCCACATCTCTGCGAGGGGCTTACCTGTCGGTCCATCAGCTTCAGCGTCGAC
>CAYYWK010000319.1:0-4392 GCA_964475345.1 uncultured Desulfobulbus sp. | reverse complement strand
GCCCGGCGGCTGCTGTTCTTTTCCCCATTCATGGCGACCGCTCCCGTCTCTCGTGATATTCCTGATCAGTGCATGCAACAGGACGGATTCCTGACAATAAGCGATTGATGCTACCCGTTTTGGCAGGCATTTTCAATGAGCTTCGGCAACGCGGGGAAAGCCTTTTCCGGTGACCTCGCGGCAGGGACATGCCCGTCTCCGACGGGAGGCTGTACCCGGCGATTTTCTTGGAAACTGTATCTGCCAGGAACCCCATCACCGGACTAAACTCTCTGGAATCTGCAGTCACCACCAGAGGAGAGCCTTCCATGAAACAGCTTCCGTTCAAAAAACTCGATGCTTTCGCGGCCGGTTCATCAGCCGGCAACCCGGCCGGGATGATTACCGTCTCCTCCTTCACCGACATCTCACCTGTCGAGATGCAGCGGATCGCCTGCGAACTGCGCGGCTTCGTCAACGAGGTCGGCTTCGTCTGCAGGACGGGATCGGACCGGCTGGCACTGCGGTACTATTCGGCCGAGCGCGAGGTCCTCTTCTGCGGTCATGCGACGATTGCCATCCTTTACGACCTGCTGTCGAACGACCCCGAACTCAGCAGGCTGCCGGCGGTCCATTTTGAAACCGCCACCAGCAGGCTGCCGGCCCTCAACAGGATCGGCGAAGAGCAGGCGGTGTTCATCGCGTCGCCGGCCCCAGTCACCTGCCACCAAATCCCTGCCGTGCAGGATATCGCCGCAGCACTGGCCATCGACCCGGCGATGGTCTCCGACTCGCTGCCGCCGGCAATCATCAACTCCGGTCTGCAGACCCTGCTGGTGCCGATGGCCGGCCTCGAGTCCACTCTTGCCCTGCGTCCCGACGAAGCGGTGCTGAAAAATTTCTGCGAGGAAGGGGGTCTCGATATCGTTGCCGTCTTCACCAGCGAAACCGCCCGGCCCGAAGCATCCTGGCGCAGCCGGGTTTTTGCGCCGCGTTTCGGCTACCTCGAGGACCCGGCGACCGGCTCCGGCAACGCCGCTCTCGGCCAGTACCTGCTGCAACGGCGGCTCTGGAGCGGCGCGGCCCTGACCATCGAGCAAAACGGCGAAAGGCTCCGGCCCAACATCGTCAAGCTCATCGCGTCTGCCGATGCCGCTGGCTTCATGCAGGTCTTTGTCGGCGGAGCGGCGGTCTGCCGTCTCGAAGGCCGCTATCTGCTCCAACCGGGTGATTGATGCCGGTCAACAGGGTGCCTGTCTACCAAAAACGATAGGAGTGGTGCACCGGGCCGTGGCCGTGGCCGATACGGTAGCCTGCTCCGGCCTCGATAGCTCCGGTGAGGTAGGCCTTGGCCTGGCGCACCGCTGCCTCCATTTCCTCCCCCCGGGCGAGAAAGGCCGCGATCGCCGAAGACAGGGTGCAGCCGGTACCGTGATTGTTGCCCGTGTCGATCCGCCGCCCCGGCAGTCTCACCAGCCGCCCTTCTCCTCCCAGCCAGAGGAGATCATCGCAGTCAGGGCCGTCCTGGTGACCACCCTTGACCAGGACGGTGGCGCATCCCAGCGACGCAAGTTCCCGCGCTGCTTCACCCGCGCCTCCCGCGGCCTCGACCGTCCTGCCGAGTAGAACAGAAGCCTCGGGGATATTGGGGGTGACGATCTCTGCCAACGGCAGCAGGCATTCCTTCAAGGCCCCCACCGCCTCGTCCTGGAGCAGCCGGTCGCCGCTCTGGGCGACCATCACCGGATCGAGGACGATTCGCGTCACCGCGTGGCGCCGCAGACCGTCGGCGACCTCGCGGATCAGTTCCGGCGAAAAGAGCATGCCGATCTTCACCGCGTCGCAGCCGATATCGCTCAGGACGGCGTCCATCTGGGCCCTGACGAAGTCGACGGGAACGGCATGGATGGCGCTGACCCCGCAGGTGTTCTGGGCGGTAAGGGCGGTGATGACGCTTGCACCATAGCAGCCGTTGGCGGCAAAGGTCTTGAGGTCGGCCTGGATGCCGGCGCCGCCGCCGCTGTCCGATCCGGCGATGCTCAGCACCTTGCAATAGATCCTTTTTGCCCGTCTCATCTGTCCCTTCCTCCCCGCGTCTGGTCGACCAGCTCCCGCAGTTCCCTTGCCGCGCTCCTCGGGCATTTGGCAGCGACTATCGCCGAGACCACCGCCACCCCGTCGGCCCCGGCCGCTATCACCGCTCCGGCGTTATCGCGGCTGATGCCGCCGATGCCCACCAGCGGCAGCGTCACCGCCGCCCTTATCCGTCGTACACCCTCGATACCCAGGGGAGGCGCCGCATCGGCCTGGGTGGCCGTCGCAAAGACCGGGCTGATCCCGATATAGTCGGCGCCTTCCGCCTCGGCCCGGACGGCATCCTCCAACGACTCGGCGGAGATGCCGATGATCATCCGTGACCCGGCAAGACGCCTGGCATCGGCAATGGCCATGTCCTTCTGGCCGAGGTGCACGCCGGCCGCACCGACCGCCAGCGCCACATCGAGCCGGTCATTGATGATCAGCGGGATGCCGGCCGGCTCCAGCAGGGCCATCAACCGCCGGGCCTGGTCGATAAAATCGCGGGTGTCGCAGCGTTTTTCCCGCAGCTGGACGCAGGTGACGCCGCCGGCCACCGCCTCGCCGACGATGTCGCCCAGTTCCCGACCTTCTGCCAGGCCCCGATCAGTCACCAGATAGAGACCGTAATCAGTATTCGCCATCGCCTACTCCTCGTCGATCCGGCAGCGACTGGCTACCTCTTCCGGGCTGAGCCGGTGAAGGGCGTCGAGCAGACCGATCATCAGCGTTCCCGGCCCTGCCGCCTTCTCCCCGGCAACCTCGCCGGCGATGCCGAAAAAGGCCAGTGCGGTGGCTGCAGCCGTCAGCGGGTCGGAGTCGACGGCCAGGAAGGCGCCGATGAGCGCCGTCGCCGCGCAGCCGGTGCCGGTGACAAAAGGCAGCATCGGATGGCCGTTGGCGACCCTGAGCGTCCGCCTGCCGTCGGTGACCAGATCCACGGGCCCGGTGACCGCCAGGGTGGTGGCAAGCGTTGCGGCAAGCACCCCGGCCGCGCCGGCCGCCTCGTCGACGGCGTGGGTGGCGTCGACGCCTCTGCCGCCACCGGTGCGGTTGCCGAGTGCGAGGATCTCCGAGGCATTGCCGCGCACGACGCTGATGCGGGTTTCTGCCAGCAGGCGTTTGGCGGCTGCCGTGCGCAGGGCGGTCGCCCCGGCCCCGACGGGGTCGAGGATAATCGGGGTTCGCAGCGCCGTCGCCCGTCTGCCGGCCAGCAGCATGGCATCGATCATGGTTTCGTCGAGGGTGCCGATGTTGAGGACCAGGGCCTGGGCCAAGGCTACCATCTCCTCGACCTCGCCTATGGCATGAGCCATCACCGGCGAAGCGCCGGCGGCCAGCAGGGCGTTGGCGGTGAAATTCATCACCACGAAGTTGGTGATATTGTGCACCAGCGGACTGCTGGCGCGGACGGCAGCGAGATTTGCCGCGGCTCTCGCGGCAAGCTGGGAATGTGTGGACATGGCTGTTCCGGAACGTTGAGGAGAGCGAATGCGGCGCAAAGGCAGGAGACCACCGGACAGATACCGGAGACGATAGTGCTGCGTTTCCCTACGCTGGTATCAACCAGGTCAGGTTCAATGGGTATGATCTCAGGCCTTGCGCCACCCCAGCAGAAACACGACTGCATCGCCGGTTTATAGATAAGGAAGAAGCTGATGTCAACCCTGCTTGCAGCTTCTGCGGTGATTTTTCAGGCGACAGGTGTTTAAGTTTTTTCTTAAACTGATCTTGCCTTTTCCAGTTCGCCTGCATATCATGCATATACACATAAAGTCCCTGCGGCGGGGGCCGCCCCGGACAAAATTCCCTTTGCTGAAAGGTGCACCATGAACGATCAGGAACCGTCCTCACGTCTGAAAAATTTTCCGCTCCCCTGGTTTTCGATGATCATGGGGCTGTCAGGCTTTGCCATCGCCTGGAGCCGGGCCGAGCACATCCTCGGGCTGCCCATGGCTATCAGCCCGTTTCTGCTCAGTGTCACGATCGCCTTGTTCATCGGCGTGAGCGCCGTCTACCTGCTGAAGATTATCCGCTACCCGACCGCCGTGCGCGCCGAGATCGATCACCCGGTGAAGATCGCCTTCCTGCCGACCTTCTCCATCAGCATGATCCTGCTGTCGATCGCCCTGCTCAACGGTTCCCCCCGCTTCTCCTTCTGGCTGTGGACGATCGGCACCATCCTTCACCTGCTGTTCACCCTCTACATCCTTTCGTCCTGGGTGCACCACGACAGGTACGAGATCAAGCACCTCAACCCGGCCTGGTTCATCCCGGTGGTCGGCAACATCCTGGTGCCGATCGCCGGCGTCCACCACGCCCCGGCGGAGGTGTCAT
>CAYYWK010000318.1:1637-4392 GCA_964475345.1 uncultured Desulfobulbus sp. | reverse complement strand
CACTGCGGGCGGGCTGTGCTGGCGATGCTGGAGGATTCTGACGGCGGCGACAAAGAGTTGGGCTTCGGTGTACTCGTCCATGGTCGTATGGTCTGGCAGGGTCTCGGGTTGTCATGGTTCAACGGGAACGGGGAGCCGGCAGAGGACACCGGTGGAGGTCCCGGTCACGTCGCGTCTCCACTCCTTCTACCCGATTTCAGAAAGGATTTCACTAGTGTCGGACGCGGGCACGGGTGAACGCGCTGCCTCCGTCGCAGCCGAGCTCCCGCAGGCAGGACCGGATCATCCGCCCGGCGATGGTCCCCTCACCCGGGACCGGCGGCAGACTGCGACAGCGGTACCAGCCGGCGTCACTGATCTCTAGGCCGTCGATGGCGATCTCGCCTGCGGCGTATTCGGCAAAGAAACCGAGCATCAGCTGGCCGGGGAAGGGCCAGGGCTGGCTGCCCATGTAGCGGAGGGCGCCGACCTCGATCGCCACCTCCTCCCGGACCTCCCGGCGCAGGGCGTCTTCGGCCGACTCGCCGGGTTCGATGAAGCCCGCCAGGGTGCTGTACATCCCGTCGCGGAAGCGCGGCGACCTGGCCAGCAGCAGCTCGTCGCCGCGGGTGACCAGGACGATGACGCAGGGCGAGATCCGCGGGTACCAGGTCAGTCGGCAGTCCGGACAGACCCGCGCCCGTTCGTGGTCATGGCTGCGGGTCGGCCGGCCGCAGCCCCCACAGTAGCGGTGGCTGGCGTGCCAGTGCAGCAATTGGGCGGCCCTCCCCCAGCGGTTGAATACCGCGTCGTCGACTACCCCGACCAGGCTGCGCAGGCCCAGCCAGGTGAAATCCCCGGAGGCGGCATCCGGAGCCAGTTCGACGGCGAAGTCCATGACCCCCTCGGATTCGCCCATCGGCAGGACGGTTGCGGCATACGGCTGGAAATCGCGCCACCTGCCTGCGTCCAGCGGTGCGCCGTCAGCCTGGCCGCAGCTGGCCAGGGCCTTGCCGCGGCAGAAGATGTAGAAACGGGCCTCCCTCATCCCTGCCAGTGCTCCCGGTGCACGCACTCCGCCCGGAAACGGGTCCTGGCCTCCGGCACCGTCTCCGGCCAGCCGAGGGCGATTCCCGCCACCGGCACGATATGGTTGGGGAGAGCAAACAGCGACTTCAGGCCGTGAACCCGCTCACGCCGGGGATGGATGCCCAGCCAGCAGGAACCCAGCCCGAGGGCGGCGGCCGCCAGCAGAATATTCTCGACAGCCGCGCTGACATCCTGCAGCATGTAGGATTCCAGGCCGTCGAGTGCCCGGTGCAGGTCGCCGCAGACGATCATCGCCGCCGGCGCCTGCAGCAGCATCCTGCCGTGGGGCAGGGCCCCGGCGATGGCGTCGAGGGTCGGCCGCTCGGTGACCACCAGGAAATGCCAGGGGTCGGTGGCCCTGGCGGAAGGAGCCGCCATCCCTGCCTCAAGCAGGTCGTTCAGCATTTCCGGGGGGATAGCGCGGTCGAGATAGCGACGGACGCTGCGCCGGGCAAATATGAAGTCGAGCTTGGGATTCATTGGTGTCTCTCCGTCTGTTGGTGGTTGATTCGCTGCAGGAGCGGAGGCTCCTGCTCCGCCGGCTGCCACCAGCATCCTAAGCACGATTTCTCTCCCGCACCAGCGCATTTTTCCAGGCAGTCCGCGTGCAGTTAAAAAATATCTTGAATTCCTGGACCCTTGTCTGCTAGACATAGGAGACGAAGCGTTTTTCAGCAAATCCCTCTTCCCGCCAGCGCCGATGCAGCAGCCCAAACTGGAAACGATCCTCGACCTGTCCCGCCTGCCGACCCTGCCCCAGACCCTGGTCGAGCTGATCACCGCCTGCAACGACAGCGAAACCGATCTCGCCAGGGTTGCCGAGATCGTCACCCGCGACGCCACCATCAGCGCCCGGGTCCTGCAACTTGCCAACTCGGCCTTCCTCGGCAGCCGCTCGCCGTTCAGCGACACCGGCCAGGCGGTCATCTTCCTCGGCACCGATACCGTCAGGAATATCGCCGTGTCGGTCTCGGTCCACGAGGTCTTCCGGACTTTCAAGGAACCTGCGGAATTTTCCCTGGCCCGGTTCTGGCATCACTCGCTGCTGACGGCGGTGATCGCCGCCGCGCTGGCGCGCCTGATCGAGTACCCGCAGCCAGCCGAGGCCTATCTGGCCGGCCTGCTCCACGATCTCGGCAAGCTGCTGCTCTGCCGCGCCTTTCCCGGGGAATACGGCGAACTGCTGACCCGCGGCCCGGTTCACCCCAGCGAGTTCGCCTTCCTTGAGCGGGAGAGGCTGGGCATCTCCCATGCCGAGGCCGGCAGCCTGCTGGTGCAGCGCTGGAATCTCCAGTCACCGGTCGCCGAGGCCCTGCGGATGCACGACGACAGCGAAACCCTGGCCCTGCCGCCGCTGGCGGCGATCCTGATGCTCGCCAACATCCTGGCCGGACGCCGTGACGGCGAAGCCGCCAGGCACCTGGCCATCCGCCTCGGCATCGTCCCCGACTCCCTGGCCGGCATCGCCGAGTCAGCGAGCGAATCCGTCACCGCCATCGCCGCCGGCATGGGAGTCGTCGTCGAGAACTCTCTTGAGGCGGAAACGGGCGAAGCCGCCGCCGACCGCGGACGTCTCGAACTGGTCAGCCGGGTCGACACCCTGACCCGGTTGAACGGCATGCTCGACAACCTGGTCCGGGCGGACTCCACCGACCGCATCCTCACGGTCATCGAAACGAGCATGCAG
>CAYYWK010000318.1:0-1537 GCA_964475345.1 uncultured Desulfobulbus sp. | reverse complement strand
CGGTCATCGAAACGAGCATGCAGATCCTCTTCGGCCTGCAGCGCGTTCTGGTTTTCGTCCCGGAAGACGACGGCCGCAGATACCATGCCCTCGGCTCGACGCTGAACCCGCTGGCCGTGGCGCCGATGGTTTTGACCCGTGAGGACCGGCCGATGGAGGAATTGTTCGACTGCTGCCGCAGCGACCCCTCCCCGTTCATCATCGGCGGCGAGCACGGCCCGTCCGGTCCGGTCTTCCTGCACCGGCTGCTCGACAGCCGGCATTTGCTTATCCTGCCGCTCCCCTGCCGCCGCTGGCACGGCCTGCTCCTCGCCGCCATCGACGCGGGCGCCATCGAGGCCCTTGCCGGCAGCAGAGAGAGCCTGCTCTTTTTCGCCCGCCATGCCGCGTCCAGCCTCCACAACGATCTCTTCGCCAGGAGCCAGGCGGAGCAGATGGCCAGCCAGCGGGTGGATGCCGCCCAGAAGGTGGCCAGCCGGATCGCCCACGAAATCAATACCCCGCTTGCCGTGGTCGAGAACTACCTTTCGGTTCTCGGGGCAAACCTCGCCGATCGCCGCGATCTCCAGCAGAAACTGCAGACCATCGGCGACGAGATCGGCAGGATCGCCACCATCAGCCGGCAGCTCAACGACCTCTCCACGCCCGCGCCCCAGGCAAACGGCCAGCTGCTCGATCTCAACCGCCTGGTCGAGGACACCCTGTCGCTGTTCAGGCACTCGCTGTTTTCCAGCCAGGCCATTTCGGTCAGCTTCAGCGGCGACCCGGCAATACCGGAAATCGCCAGCAGCGCCGGAGCCCTCAGGCAGATCCTCAGCAACCTGCTGCAGAATGCCGCCGAGGCAATGCCGGAGGGAGGCCGGGTCCGGGTCGGCAGCAGCCTGCGGCAGCAGCAGACGCCACTTTCGCCAGGCCTGATCGAGATCGACGTCGAGGACGACGGCCCCGGCATCGCCGAGACCCTGGTGGACAGTATCTTCAGTGCCGGAGTGACCAGCAAGGGGAGTGGTCATCTCGGCCTGGGGCTGGCCATCGCCAGGAAGCTGGCCACCGAAATAGACGGTGCGGTCTCCTGCCGACCGGGCCGAGAGGGCGGGACCTGCTTCACCCTCCAGCTGTGGATTCGAACTGAATGATTTTCTAACAGAATCTCAGCAACATATCTCCACCATACCGATATTTATGATTTTATTCAGGAATTCGCCTCCGCCGGCAGGCCCCGGACAACCGCGCAAGCCCCCTCCCGACAACTGATCTCATTCATTTTATTTGACTTATTCCCTGCTTTCCCGTAGCTTTTACCTCCAGCCGGCTTCTCCCTTTTTTTCACGACCTTCTGGCGCCCATGAGCGATTCGATCCTGGTAATCGACGACGACCGCAGTTTCTGCACCAGCCTCAGTTCCTTCCTGGAAGAGAACGGCTACAGCGTCGATTGCGCCGTCACCGGCACCGAGGCCTTCGGCCTGCTGCACGACCGGCACTACCAGGCCATCCTGCTCGACCTGCTGCTTCCCGATATCGACGGCATCGAGGTC
>CAYYWK010000317.1:0-4394 GCA_964475345.1 uncultured Desulfobulbus sp. | reverse complement strand
AACCTGTGGTTTTAATATCACCCGCCTTTGGTGACTCCCTTGTTGATCATCGGTCCGTTCCCATCCACCCATCTTCTCAGTCCTCTTCCTGTATCCTGACAACGCCGCGCCCTTGCTGCCTCCCCTTGAGAATCGACTCTATCTCGGCATCGAGCCCCGCAAGCGTCACCTCCCTGGCCATTGCAGCCAGTCCCTGGGGCTTCCAGGCGGTAGCCATCTTCTCCCAGAGCAGGGTTCTCTCTTGAAGGGGAAAATTCTGCGAATCGATGCCAACCAGGCGAACTCCCCGCAGAATGAATGGGAAAACCGTCAGGTTCAGATCAGGCGACGCCACATTTCCGCAGCAGGTCACTACTGCCTGCAGCTGTGTCGATTTGATGGCAGTGGCCAGAATCGTCCCGCCGACGGTATCGATCACTCCAGCCCAGCGGGATTTCAACAGCGGCCGGCCACTTGCATCATCAGCCTGATCACGCCCGATAACCGAGTCCGCCCCAATTCCCATCAAAAATTCCGGGGCCTTGCCGCTTGCGGCACACACCCGATATCCCAGGCGCGCCAGCATCGCCACCGCCATGCAGCCGACACCGCCGCTGGCGCCTGTCACCAGAATTTCTCCCTTTTCAGGAGCGACGTGATCAGTCAGGGCCTGGATCGACATGGCCGCTGTCAGTCCCGCCGTGCCGAGAATCATGCTCTCTCGCAGGTCAAGACCAGATGGCAGGGGGACGATCCAGTCAGCAGGAACCCTGATATACCCGCCAAAGCCGCCGGCGGTGTTCATTCCCAGGTCATAGCTGGTGACAATCACCCGGTCGCCTGCAGTAAATCGTTCGCTCCCGCTCTGTTCGACGATGCCTGCAGCGTCGATCCCCGGGGTATGGGGATACGTCCGCGTCACGCCCCTGTTGCCGGTTGCGGAAAGAGCGTCCTTGTAATTCAGCGACGACCAGCAGACCCGGACCAGAACATCTCCTGCCGGAAGTTCATCAATGCTCTTCTCCCGGATTGCCCGGGTGAATTTCCCGTCCCCCCCTGCTTCGACCACCATCGCTCTGAAAGTTCTGGCCATATGAACCGGTCTCCTTCTGTTATGCTGTGTTTACGCCAACCGCCAGTGCTTCCCTGGTAATTTCCGACAGCGCCCCACATTCTTGTTCTGCGAGAATCCTCTTTGCATTTGGCGCCGGCCATGACCGGTCCACCCTGCCATCCGCGTCCAGCCGGACGGCTCGGAGAAAGGGGTCATGGTAGTAGGTGAGCCAGCTCTTTTTCCCGAGGCATTCCTTCAGCAGGGCACTCTTTTGCTCAATCGCCTCCAGGGGAAAATTATCGTAGGCCATAACCCACAGCGGGTTGATATGGGCATGGGTTGGGCAGAGGTCGCCGAGATGAAAGGCCGATTCCCCCCGGGAGGAAATCTCCACAACCTGGTGCCCCCGGGTATGGCCGCCGGTGTGGCGAATGGTGATGCCAGGACAGATCTCACTATTCCCTTTCAGCAATCGAACACGCCCTTGCCGGCGCAGCAGTTCGAAATTGTCTGCCAGGTAGGTGGCCTTGGCGCGGCCACGGGGATTGGTCAGATCCTGCCATTCCATATCCTGGAAGATATGCGTTGCCCGCGGGAAGGTCAACGCCCTGCCACCATCCGCACCAATCATCTCGATACCGCCGGCATGATCAAAATCGCCGTGCGTCATGATCAGCAGGTCGACATCTTCCCTGGCCATGCCCAGTCGATGCAAATGGTCGGCAACATCCCATGCTGTGGAGACCCGGAAGATACTGCACTGTTTCTCGTTGAGCTTATTCCCAAGACCACTGTCGATGACGATCAAGGCATCGCGAGTCTTGACCAGCAACGGATCGTTGCACATCGGGATGCAGTTGGCCTGATCGACTGGATACCGCTTCTGCCAGAGAACCTTCGGTACAGCCCCGAACATGGTGCCGCCGTCAAGCCGAAAATCGCCTCCGGGCAACCACCAGATATCGACACCACCGATCCGTAAAGGAACTGAATGGTCCACTTTCTCACCCTCCCTGCCTGACAGCGCATCACCCGGCGGACAGGTGTAACGATCGTGCATGCGTCATGTCTGCCCCTGAAGAGTATTCTACTGAAAATTGTTCAAAAGGGAACAGCACTTCATTTTTTCCACTTGACAAAACCCATGGCGATAAGGTCGAGTAACAATGTTCTTTCAATTCGTCCCGATCCTTGAGAATTATTGATCTATCGCATAAGTGCCACATAACAATATATTTGCAATATATTTCGAGATATTGCAAATATAAACCAGGCAATCGGTTGTCTTCAGGCGGCCATCTTTCAGGAGAATTTATCTACCAGGCATAGTGGTCAAGATTGTTTCAATAATATCAAGCTCAAAACTCAGTAACGATGTTAAAGCAATGACAATCCTGCACTGCTCCTGCCGGCAACACTATTCCTTGTCCTGTTGAAAAGGGGAAACCAAGAGATGAGCATTGACAAGCGTGCATTCCTGCAGACGAAGAAAGAGAAGATCGCCCTGGGCGGCGGGCAGAAGAGGATCGACAAACAGCATTCCCAAGGCAAAATGACCGCCAGGGAACGGCTTATCCACCTCTTTGACCCGGAGACCTTTGTCGAACTCGACGCCTTCGTCAAGAACCGCTGCACCAACTTTGGCATGGACAAACTCGACCTCGAAGGCGAATCGGTGGTCACCGGCTACGGCCGGATCGACGGCCGGCTGGTCTATGCCTTCTCGCAGGATTTCACCATCACCGGCGGAGCGCTTGGCGAGATGCACGCCAGGAAAGTAGTGAAGGCCATGGATGCAGCCGTCAAGGTCGGGGCGCCAATCGTCGGCCTCAACGATTCAGGTGGCGCCCGTATCCAGGAAGCGGTCGATGCCCTGTCAGGCTACGGCGATATCTTCTACCGCAACGCCATCTATTCCGGCGTCATCCCCCAGATCTCGGCGATCATGGGCCCTTGCGCCGGAGGCGCGGTCTATTCACCGGCGCTCACCGACTTCATCTTCATGGTCAACACGACCTCGCAGATGTTCATTACCGGCCCGCAGGTCATCAAGGCGGTAACCGGCGAGAACGTCTCGGCGGAGGATCTCGGTGGAGCCATGACCCACAACAGCGTCAGCGGCAACGTCCATTTCATCGCCGACAGTGACGCCGACTGCCTGAAAGGCATCCGCAGGCTTATCGGCTACCTTCCCTCCAACAACATGGAGACTGCACCGGCGGTTGCCGCTGCCGATGATGCCAATCGCCTGATCGAAGAACTCGACACCATCATTCCGGACAGCCCCAACAAAGCCTATGACATGACCGATGTGATTGCCAAGATCGTCGATGCCGGATCGATCTTCGAATATCAGCCGTATTTTGCAAAGAACCTCATCACCTGCCTGGCCAGAATCAATGGCCAGTCGGTGGGCATCATCGCCAATCAGCCCCAGGTCATGGCCGGCTGCCTCGATATGAACGCCGGAGACAAGGCATCGCGCTTCATCAGAACCTGCGACGCCTTCAACATCCCGCTGCTGACCATCGTCGATGTTCCCGGCTTCCTGCCTGGAACCAACCAGGAATATGGCGGCATCATCCGCCATGGGGCCAAGATCCTCTACGCCTACAGCGAGGCGACTGTCGCCAAGGTGACCTTGATCACACGAAAAGCCTATGGTGGCGCCTATGTCGCGATGTGCTCGAAATCCCTCGGAGCCGACATGGTCTTTGCCTGGCCGACCGCCGAGGTGGCGGTCATGGGGTCGGATGGCGCCGTAAACATCATCTTCAAGAACGATATCGACAAGGCCGAGGACAAGGAGGCCATGCGCCAGAAGATCCTCGCCGAATACGCCGCCGAGTTCGCGACCCCTTACAAGGCCGCAGAACGCGGGTTTGTCGACGATGTCATCGAACCGCACACCTCGAGGCAGCGGATCATCGACGCCTTCTTGATGCTCGCCGGCAAGCGGGAAAAGCGGCCTGCCAAGAAGCATGGCAATATTCCACTGTGAACCGGGGAGTAGATTATGGGAATCACCGAACTGCTGACCCAGCTTGCCAATCCTGAAACCATTCATAGCCTCCCCTTTGTCGACAAGATGCTGGGGGGGCTGATCGTCACCATGCTCGGCATGGGGATCACCTTTATTTCGCTGATCGTCCTCCAGATCATCATCAGCCTGCTTGCCAGATTCACCGCGCCATCAACCATACAGGTCGCCCTTCGACCTCCCGCTGGCACCGTCACACCGGACCAGGAACATGCTGCCGCCACCAGCGACGACGAACTGGTCGCGGTCATAACCGCAGCCATCGCCATGTATCCTTCCCTTGCCCAGGGAAATATCGTCATCCGTAATATCCGCAGGATC
>CAYYWK010000316.1:0-4400 GCA_964475345.1 uncultured Desulfobulbus sp. | reverse complement strand
GTCTGCGCAAACCGGTGCCCATCGATCGCGAGGTCCGGGTGATCAGCCGCATTGTCAGCGACGGCAGGAGGAGTTTTGAGGGAACCGGCGAGATCATCCTCGAGGATGGGACGGTGGCCATCGAAGGGAGGGGAAAATATCTGAAGATGGATATCGGCAAGATTGCCGATTTCGACCATCAGGATCAGGAGTGGCAGGTCGTCGACTTCCCTGATGATCCAGGCCACTTCCAACTCCCTTGAGGCATTTCAGCGATCCGCGAGCGTCCTGGTGCAAATACTGGCTGCTGCTTGCAGGACGCAGCGCGGCAACAGACGGGCAATACATGATTTTTCACGCAGGTATGGTGAAAAAAGTAAAGTATCGATCCTGGGGGTCGATAGAGACGGTACAACCGATGGACATCTACGTGACATCATTTCTGTCGAGGGAATATGGAACAGCCTGTTCAGTTGCCGAAGTCTCGTTACAATGATCCTGGTCCGGAGGATGACGCGAACCGTCGGGTCTATGATCTCAGTCTGTTGCGACCACCGGAAGTAGTTGCCAGGGATGGGCGCTATGTGGCCTATGCAAGCGGAGTCATCTGTGACTGTTATGCCAAGCTGGAATGGATGGTTGGCCCGGACCGCGACACCAGTTGGAACGAGGCAATGGTCTGGGTCGAGAAATTGAATACCGGCGGCGGTTCGTGGTCCTTGCCGACGCTGGCTGCGTTGCGGGGGTTGTACCGGAAAAATCTCAGGAAAAATCCAATCAGCCCGCTGTTCGGTATCGAACCAACCGATGTCTGGAGCTGCGAGTGTAAAAATGAAGAATCAGCCTGGGCGTTCAATTTCATCCCTGGAAATGTCTTCTGGACATACAGGGCCATGTCGAGAAGATTCAGGGCCATGGCATTTCGTCCACGACCGGCATACGGATGGACACCCGGACACAAGGGTACGGGTTGAGCCGGAAAGTGGCAGCCAGCCTGGCTGGAGGCTCACCCCGATAGCCCTTGTCCATTCCTGTTTCACCGAGAAGTTCGGCATCCCACGGCAGCCTGGGCTGGTCACGAAGTCCACAGCGACGCTGGAGATGCTTCCTCCCTTTGACCGGCCGGAAATGTTAGTCGGTCTCAATCAGTTCTCGCATATCTGGATCCACTTCCTCTTCCACGACACCATCGCCGAAGGCTGGCGAAGCACGATCAGGCCTCCCTGGCTTGGTGGCCGGAGAAGGGTAGGGGTCTTTGCCAGCCGCAGCCCTCACCGCCCCAATTTTCTGGGGCTTTCAGTTGTCAGGCTGCTGGCGGTCCGCAAGCACGGCAAGAAGATCTTCCTCGATCTGGCTGGCATCGATATCCTGGATCAGACGCCGGTACTCGATATCAAGCCCTACCTGCCCTACAGCGACAGGATCGGTGAAGCATCCGGCGGATATGCGATGGCGCCGCAGAACATCGCGCATGTTGGTTTCAGCGATCAGGCCAGAGCTTTCGGCCTTGCTTATCAGAAAGAATCGCAGCGTGATCTGCTCGGGCTGATCACCGAGGTTCTGCAGCAGGACCCGCGGCCCGCCAGCCAGAAAGAGGATGGCAGGGAATTCGGGATGACGCTCTGGGATGTCAATGTCCGCTGGCAGGTACGGGGCGGCTCGGTCCATGTGCTGAGCTGCGTGGCGGTTACGGCTGGCTGAAACCTTCGATCAGGCAGTGCACCCTGCCGCCTATCTCGTATTTGCCGCTTTCAACCTCGTAGCGAAGGCTGCCGCCGCGGATTTCGGCGTTTTCCGCCTCCATCCTGGTGGCGCCGGGGCACCAGACCGTCCGTTTCTCGTCGTCATAATACAGCAGGTCGGTATAGAGGCTCTGCTGGTCGCTGGTCTTGTGAATGACGACATTGTCGAGCAGCGTCAGCTGCTTGGTTTCGACATTGTAGATGCCGCGGTCGGCCGTGATGTTGGTGATGTTCCCTTCATTGTCATAGACATCGGTATCAACTCCGGTCATGATGTACTCGTCGGGTTTCTCGCCGGTCCTGGCGGTTTTCGCCCGTATCTCGGCTGATTTCTTTCCGCTGTGGATCTGCTGGATCCTGACGGAGTCCATGGTGAAGTTATGGGTATCGGTGTCGAGATTGGCGTAGGCCGGGTCATAGCCTCCCCGCGGAGTGAGGAAAGAGGCCAGGGGAGGCTTCCAGAGCGGGAAGCTGATCAGGAGGGCCAGCGGGATCAGCCAGATCATGTTGCGTTGATTGATCATCGACTCCGGTAGCGCTGCAGCAGTTCGGCGAAAAGTCCCCTGCCTTCGAGAATGAGTTCGCAGGCCTCACGGACAGCGCCGTCCCCTCCGCGGCGGGAAGTGACGTAATGTGCCGCCTCCCGCACCTGGACCACGGCATTGGCCGGCGCCAGGGCGAGGCCTGCCCGGGTCAGCAGAGGGAGGTCGAGCCAGTCATCCCCCATATAGGCGGCCTGGTAGGGCTTGAACCCGGTTTCTTTGAGAATGTTCTGAAATGTTGAAAGCTTGCTGGACACTCCCTGGAAGACGAAGCGGATGTTCAGCTCCGTGGCACGGCGAAAGACGGCTTCCGAACTGCGGGCGGAAATCAGGCCGCTGTCGATGCCGGCTTCCTGCAGCAGCCTGAGACCGAACCCGTCCTGGGTGTTGAAGCGTTTTCCCTCTGTCCCGTCATCGGCGCAGTGGATGCTGCCGTCGGTCAAAACACCGTCGACATCAAGCAGCAATATACGTATATCCTTGGCTTTTTCGAGAAGGATGGGCGTGTCGTGGGCGATTCCTGGCTGCTGCCGGGCGCGGGCGAGGCTCCGGTAGCCTTCCATGATCTCGCAATCCGACGGGTGGGCACCGGGAGCGCCGGGGGAGCAGGCATCAGTCATGGCAGTTCGCTACTCCGGAGATCACAGCGCCGACCGGATCCGGAGCAGTTGTTGGAGAATTGGCTCAATGCCATCCAGGGGGAGCGAGTTGGGGCCGTCGCAGAGGGCCTTTTCAGGCTGGGGGTGGATCTCCATGAACAGGCCGTCGATACCGGCAGCAACGGCTGCCCTGGCCAGCGGCACGATGAACTCGCGCTGCCCTCCCGAAGAGCCGCCGTCGCCACCGGGGAGCTGCACCGAGTGGGTGGCGTCGTAGATCACCGGACAGCCGAAGGCGCGCATGACCGGCAACGACCGCATGTCGACGACGAGGTTGTTGTAGCCAAAAGATGCGCCGCGTTCGACCAGCATGATTTTGCTACCGCCCGCCCCCCGCAGCTTGCCGACGGCATTCGCCATGTCCCAGGGGGAGACAAACTGTCCTTTCTTGACATTGACCGGCTTGCCGGTCCGGGCCGCAGCGGCGAGCAGATCGGTCTGCCGGCAGAGAAAGGCGGGGATCTGCAGGATATCCAGGACCTCTGCCGCCGCTTCGACCTGCGACACGTCATGGACGTCGGAAACGACCGGCACCCCGATCTCTTCTCTTATCCGGGCGAGAATGATCAGGCCTTCCTTTATACCCGGTCCGCGGTAGGAACTGAGGGAAGTCCGGTTGGCCTTGTCGTAGGATGCCTTGAAGACGTAGCCGATGCCGAGCCTGGCGCAGATATCCTTGAGGGTGGTGGCTACCTGCCGGGCAATTTCCTCGGACTCGAGGGCGCACGGGCCGCCGATGAGCAACAGCGGCTGGCCGCTGCCCACCAGGAGCGGTTCACCGGCGGGGTTTGCGATGGCAACGGGGGCTATCTGCAGTTCATCCATGCTGTTTTCTGGTCAGGGCCGCAGAGATGAAATCGCGGAAGAGGGGGTGGGGCTGCATCGGCTTTGACTTGAACTCCGGATGGAACTGGCAGCCGAGAAACCACGGGTGATCCTGAATCTCGACTATTTCCACGAGATTATTGTCGGGCGAGACTCCGGATATGACCAGGCCGCTGTTTGCGAGTTTCTCCCGGTAGAGGTTGTTGAACTCGAAACGGTGGCGATGCCGCTCGGAAATTTCAGATTGTCGGTAGGCCCGGGCAGCGTGGGTGTTTTCCGACAGGACGCAGGGGTAGGCACCAAGACGCAGGGTTCCGCCCATGTCGGAGGTCTCGTCGCGGACCTGCATCTTGTTGGCCCGGTAGTCGAACCACTCCTTGATCAGGTAGATGACCGGATGCGGGGTCGTAAAGTCGAGTTCCGTGGAATTGGCGCGATCGAGGCCGGCGATGTTGCGCGAGAACTCGACGACGGCCAGCTGCATGCCGAGGCAGATGCCGAAGAAGGGAATCTTGTTGAGCCGGGCGTGGGTAATCGCCCTGATCTTGCCTTCCGCCCCGCGCTTGCAGAAACCGCCGGGAACCAGAATGCCGTCACAGCCGTAGAGCATGTCGTCGGGATACTTCTCCTCGATGTCCTCGGCGCTGATTTAG
>CAYYWK010000315.1:0-4401 GCA_964475345.1 uncultured Desulfobulbus sp. | reverse complement strand
ATCCTCAGAATGCTGGCGGCGCAATCGCAAACAGGCCATCTGGATTCGCTCTCTTTTGAGGAGCAGAATATCGTTGCCAGTGATTCCGGGGCTTTGTGGAATCTGAGAAATCACCGGATGCTGCTTTCGGTCGTGCCGTCGCTGCATCCCGAGCTTGTCCTCTTTGTTGTGCTGGAGACCCCGGCTGTTCAGGCGAGGGGTCGGAAGACCGATCAGCAGGATCTTGCCAGTGCCGTCGACGGAGTGATTCAGAGGATATCGGCATTGCAACAGGTCAGCACGACGGTATCCGATGTGGTTTCGCCGGCGGAGCGCAGGCCGGGAAACTTTATCGGTGCAAAGGAAGGCGCAGGCCAGGACGGGCGGATCCGGGTAGGTGCCCTGGACAAGGAAGAACGGGTGTTTGCGATGCCTGACCTCAGGGGGATGAGCCTCAGGAAGGCTTTGCGGGAAATGCGCCTGGCGGAAGCCAGGATACGGATAGTCGGCACCGGCAAGGTAACGAGCCAGGATCCCAAACCCGGCGAAGTAGTGGCAAAGAATGGCGAGGTCGTGATCTTCCTGCAGAAGGAGGAGACCATCCAGGTCAAGCGATTGGAGAAGCGCGAGTCGATGCTGGAATCTCACCAGTGATGCCGGTTGAACAAGGAAATACGGATATGACCGATAGATCCATGGAAAAAAGTTCCGTCGCACTGGCCCGGCTGCTTGGCGATATCGACCACTCGGTTGTCAAACTGGGGGCGGTCGGAGAGAACAAGCTGCCCGATATCGTCACCATCACCAGTGATTCGAGGCAGGCTGGCCCCGGCAGCCTCTTCGTTGCCGTCGCCGGCAGCGAACGGGACGGGCATGCGTTCATCGGCGATGCGATGCTCCGCGGTTGTGCGGCGGTGCTGGTGGAAAAAGGGCGTTTCGACCCCGCAACGATGGCCGTCCCGACAGCCGTGGCCGTCATCGAGGTTGATGACAGCAAGGGGGCCTATGCCGAGCTGGCCGAGGCCTTCTTCGATTACCCCGCCGCCAGCCTGCGTCTGGTCGCAGTCACCGGAACCAACGGCAAGACCACGATCACCTACCTGCTCGAGGAGATTCTCGCCGGAAACGGCTTTTCCGTCGGGGTTATAGGCACCGTGAATTATCGCTACCCGATGGGCAATGGAGTGAAGGTGCTGCCGGCGTCCCACACCACGCCCGGGGCCATGCAGTTACAGGGACTGCTGCGCGAGATGGTCGACAACGGGGTGACTCATGTCGTCATGGAAGTATCCTCCCACGCCCTCGCCCAGTCGCGTCTTGGCAATCTCCACTTCGATGTTGCCGCCTTTACCAACCTGACCCGCGACCATCTCGACTATCACAGGGACATGTATGAGTACTTCGACACCAAGACACTCCTTTTCACCCACCATCTGAAAAGCGGCGGAGGTGCGGTCATCGCCTATCCCTGTGGGGCCGCGGAGGAGGGCAGCTGGTCCGGGATGCTGTCCTTGATCTGCCGCGACCGCGGGATCAGGACGCTGGCCTGCGGGGAGCACCCCGGCGCCGATATCCGCCTGGTGGATTGCCGGGCCGATCTTGGCGGCAACATGATGACGGTGGTGACCACGGCGGGCGAGCGATCGTTTCGCTCGCCGCTGGTCGGCAGGTACAATGCCGACAATGTGATGACCGCCCTGTCGGTCAGCCTTTTCCTGCAGTTGCCGCTCGATGTCACCTGCGCTCTCCTGGAAAGAGCCACGGGGGCGCCAGGACGGCTGCAGCGTGTGACGGTCGACGGGGCGGGGGCCGCCCTGCGGCCTGTGGTGCTGGTCGATTATGCCCACACCCCTGATGCCCTCGACAAGGTCCTGGCGACCTTGTCCGCCCTCCCGCACCGGCAGCTGTTCTGCGTGTTTGGCTGCGGCGGCGACCGTGATCCCGGCAAAAGGCCGGAAATGGGCGGCATCGCGGCGAGACTCAGCGACGTGGTGGTGGTGACCGACGACAATCCGCGCAGCGAGAGACCGGAAACGATACGCGGGCAGGTTGCCGCCGGGGTCGTGGCGGCGGGCATGGCCTGCCGGACGGTGGAGTGGCTGAAGACCAGGAATATGTCGGAACAAGGCTGCGTTGTCATCGGCGGCAGGGAACAGGCGATAGCGATGGCAATCACCTCTGCCGGGCCGGACGACATTGTGCTGCTGGCCGGGAAGGGGCACGAGCAATACCAGCTGATCGGAGGCACGAAACGCTTTTTCGACGACTGTCTCGAAGCACGAGAGGTCCTCTCGGGGTGGACGCTGGCAGCCGTTGCCGAGGCGACTGGCGGCCGCATTTTGGAAGAGGCCGAAGACCGGCTGCTCGGCAATGTTGCCACCGACAGCCGCCGGCTTGCACCCGGCGAAATTTTCGTGGCGCTGGAAGGCGAACGTTTTGACGGCCATGACTTCGCCGGGCAGGTGGTGGCCAAGGGCGCCGGCTGTCTGGTGGTCTCGCGCCGTATCGATGAACGAACTGCCCGGGCGGTGCCTCAGGTGATCGTTGCCGATACCCTGCGGGCGCTCGGGGATCTGGCCAATTACCGGCGGAAAATGATGCGCCGGCTCTCTTTGCCGGTGGTGATCGGATTGACGGGCAGCTGCGGCAAGACCACCGTCAAGGAAATGACGGCGGCAATCCTGGCCCGCCACTGGCCGCCCGGGCCTGACAATCCCGAGTCCTGCGTGTTGAAAACAAGCGGCAATTTCAATAATCTGATCGGCATGCCGGTTTCTCTGCTGCCGATTGCCGCCAGGCACCGGGCGGCAGTCCTCGAGATGGGGATGAACCGGCCAGGCGAGATAGCCCGTCTGGCGGAGATCGCCGAGCCCGACATCAGCTGCATCACCAACATCCATGCCGCCCATCTCGAAGGGCTGCAGTCGCTTGACGGGGTGGCGAGGGCCAAGGAGGAACTCTTTGCCGGGACCTCCCCGGAAGGGGTATTGATCGTCAACGCCGATGACCCGCTGGTTCGCCGATGTGCCGCAGCATACCGGCAGCGGCAGGTAACTTTCGGCCTGCAGGGGGAGACTGGGGGATCGCGCCCTGATTTCTGGGCGACCGACATCGACGCAGGGCCCGAGGGACTGATTACCTTTATCATGCATATTCCCGGGGCGGTGATCGATATCCATCTCTACGCGGCCGGGGTCCACAATGTCGTCAACGCTCTGGCTGCAGCCGCTGTGGCCTGGACGGCCGGGGCTTCCCCTGCCGAGATCGCTGCCGGTCTCTCCGATTTCCGGGCGGCCACCCGGCGGATGGAGATGCTCAAGGCTCCGGCCGGCTTCGCTGTCCTCAATGACACCTACAATGCCAACCCCGCCTCGATGGCTGCAGCCCTGCACACGCTTGCCCAGATGCGGGCAGAGGTATCGGTGGCGGTCCTGGGCGACATGCTGGAACTCGGCGAGAGCAGCGCGGAGGCCCACCGGGAGATCGGCCAGCTGGTCGCCGAACTCGGCATCAAGTATCTCGCACTTGTCGGGGAATACGCAGGGATTGTCGCCGAGGCGGCCCGAGCGGCAGCAATGCCGCCGGAGCGGACGGAGGTATTCGCCGACAAGGTGCAGGCAGCCGAGTGGGTTGAAAACCTGGCGCGGCAGGGCGTTCTCGGGGAGGGGGGGTGGGTGCTGGTCAAGGCCTCCCGGAGCCTGAAAATGGAAACGGTGGTCGAGAGACTGACAGGAAAGGCTTGAGGAATGGAGGCGTTCAATGTACAAAGCTGTTTTCTGTTTCCGGCACAAACGCGACTGTGAATTGAACACGTGAGAACGTCCCGATGCTCTATCATCTGCTCTATCCTCTGCATACAACCTTCATCGGTTTCAATGTCTTCCGCTATATCACCTTCCGGTGCATCTGCGGGGCGCTAACCGCCTTCCTGATCATGTTCGTCTTCGGACCGGCCTTCATCCGGGCCATGAAGCGGCTGCAGATCGGGCAGGTAGTCCGGGACGACGGTCCCGAGACCCATCTCGCCAAGCAGGGGGTCCCGACCATGGGTGGTCTGCTGATCCTTGCCGCCATTGCCGTGTCGACGCTGCTCTGGGCCAGGCTGGATTCCAGCCTGGTCTGGCTGATCCTGTTCACCACCCTTTTTTATGGGATGATCGGCGCCATCGATGATTACCGCAAGGTCAGCCGCAACAACAGCAAGGGATTGAGCGCGAGGGGCAAGATGGTGCTGCAGGTGATCGGCGCCTCGCTGGTCGGCGGCTACATCCTGCTGCACCCGGGATTTGACGGGCATCTCAGCCTCCCCTTCTTGAAGAAGTTCTCCCCCGATCTCGGCTGGCTGTACATCATCTTCGCCATTGTGGTGATCGTCGGCGCCTCCAACGCCGTCAACCTCACCGACGGTTTGGACGGCCTGGC
>CAYYWK010000314.1:0-4404 GCA_964475345.1 uncultured Desulfobulbus sp. | reverse complement strand
CCTGGAGGCGGTGGCGTGGTTTCCTCGCCGAAGGTGAAGGGGAAGGGGGCCGAATGCGGGCTTTCCGAACCGTCGCTGTACACGGCGGTCAGCGTGAACGAGTAGGTGCCGGTTTCCCCGGAGTCGGTGCAGGTGAAGGACTGCGGGGTGACGGCGGCCGCCTCGCAGACCTGGGTGTTGTCCTTGTACAGGCGATAGCCGCTAACCGTCTTGTCGGTGACGGCTGCGGTGTCGAAGGTGAAGTCGACCTGGATTTCATGCTGGTAGGTGGTGACTGCGTATGCGGAGACGACGCTCAGCAGGCAGCTGAAGGTCGCGAATAGGGCGGAGAGCAGGCGCCGGACATGGTATGTGCTCTGGGTGACGTTGTGCAAGATCTTCATACCGAATGAGGTGGGGTTCGGGTTGGGCTTGCCTGGTCTCCACGAATGTCTGTGAAGACCTCTCTGTGTTCCGTCACGCCTGCTTCCCTGTGGTTGCAGACAGAATCTCGCTGATGGTGCTCAAAACCAGGTATATCCCGGCAGTATGACAATCCGGCTCGTCCCGGCGCGTTGCGATGCACAGGAGGAGGGGTGGTCCGGATGTATTCTGCAAGATCGGTGCCTGACTGTCATGTTGATTAATTACAAGCAGTTAGGTCTATGCTTTGCTCCTTTGGTTATGTTTTCAGTGACGATTGCTTCTTGAAGGTTTGGCAGAACGTAATGCCAGACCGACTGGGAATTTCTCTCATTGCCTTGATATTGAACGGATTCTTCTCGGGATGCCGCTTGCTGGGCGGTCTTTCCGTGTTTCTGAACTTGAATTACCAAATTGTAATTGATCGGTCCTTTGCGAGGGCATCCTGGCGGGAATGGTCCCCTGAGCGATCAGTGCTCTTCCCGTTTCGGGCGGGCTGCTGCCGTCACTGTTTGGCGGCGATGGTCCTGGGGGCTTCCTCTGCCGCCTCGGCGATGACCCAGTCCAGCCATTCCCTCTGCTTCTGGGAAAAATCGGCCTGCCGCTTCTCGCGGAAGCGCTTCAGTTCTTCGAGGTCGTTGAACGAGACGTTGTAGATCCCTTTCGAAAACGCACCGCGGCCGGAGAGGGAGATCTTGCCGGCAGGGTTGTGGTTGACGATGAGGTCGAGGTTGGAGTATGTCGTTGCCTGGTTGGCGGGGGTCGGGCGGGTAATCTCGCCGTACTTCGTCTGCTTGATGTACTGGTAGGTCCCGGTGCCGACAACCGCCACCAGCAGCAGGCAGAGGGCGACCATCATCCGGGTGCTGGCCTGCGGTGAAACCACGTCGCTCCAGGAGAGGGGGATGTACTGGCCGGTCGCCGATGCAATATCCGAATGCCTGGCCAGTCGCGGTTCCACGATATTTCCGGTATACTGCTCGAGGTCCTTGATCGCCTGGTGATCGGACGGGTCAGCCATGGCCACTTCGAGGACGTTGTTGCCCTTGAGGCGGATGGGGATGGCGTCGTACCTCCGGCAGAGGTGGCGTGGCAGTTTCCTGCGCACCTCCCGGGAGAAGCTGTTGGCGATGTCGGTGGGTTCGGTGTCGAGCTGCCTGGCCAGGACCTCGGCGAGACGGTCCTCGCTGAGGGCCCCCATGCGGACCAGGATGCTTCCCAGTCGGCGGTAGCCTGTTATCTGCAGGCGCAGGGCTTCGTCGATGATTTCCCGGGAAACGAGATTCTGTTGGATGAGCAGTTCGCCGAGCAGTGCCTTGTCAGCCATGGTGCGATCCTCCCGAATGGGGTTGTTCTCATGCAGTATGTAATAATTATATGTCATGGGGCAGCAAATGAGAAATTTTTCTCTTACAGCAAAATCGGGCAGGTAGTGGTCCGGCGCCATTTTTTTTTGCAGCGGAAGGTGTGAACGGGCCAGGTTCTGGGCGTGATGGCGGCGGCGCCGCCGGTGCCACCCCTGCGCCTGGGGTTGACGGCGCTGGGCGGCAGGCACGGGGTATCCGGGGAACGGAATGCAGACAGGGATGACATCAGGGGTTTCGCAGGGAATGTTCCAGTCGCGGCGTTGGCTGCTGGTCTTGGCGGTGGCGATCTTCCCGTTCTTCTTTTTGGGCGGGCCATCCTGGCAGAGCGCCCGCTCGCTGGGCGAGATCTGGAATCTCGGGCATGTGCTCTTCTTCTTTCTTTGCACCGTGCTAGCCTGGCGATTTCCGGCGCTTGCGAAGTGTCCTGGCTGGCGCAGGCTGCTGATCATCCTGGCGGCGGTGCTGCTCGTCGGTCTCGGGATCGAAGGGCTGCAGCTGCTGACAGGCAACCGCTCGGTGGGCTGGGATGACATCGCCAGGAACCTTGCCGGGACCATCCTGGCGTCGATCTGGATCGCTGACAGGGAAGGGAATGCTCTCCGCTGGCGGAGGGGCCTGCTCCTTGCGGCCGCGTTGATTGGCTGCGGTTGCCTGCTCCCCCTCGGTGTCGTGCTGGTGGATGAATACCGGGCCCGGCGGGATTTCCCTCTCCTTTCAGGTTTTGAGAGCCGGCTCGAACTGGGCCGCTGGTCGAGCGGCAATCGCCTTGAACTTGTGACAGATCCGATCAGGAGGGGTGAATCCGCCGTGGCCGTCCATCTGCGGCATGAGGAGTATTCCGGGGCGGCCCTGGTGCATTTCCCGGAGGACTGGCGCGGCTGCGAGGCGCTGGCCTTCAGCGTGTTCAACCCCGGCGGGCCGGTCATGCTCCATTTCCGGGTGCACGACCGTGGGCATACAGGAGAACACCAGGAGTACCACGATCGCTATAACGAGACCCGCCTGCTGACAGTTGGCTGGAATGACATCGTTATCCCCATGCAGATCATTCGGGAGGCCCCTCGGGGGCGGACCATGGACCTGGCCCATATTCGCGGCTTCGGGCTGTTCGTGATGGATCAGCCCGAACTGCTGCTGTATCTCGACGACGTCCGTCTGCTGGTCGAAGAAGGCCTGCCGGACCAGGAAAAATAATGGAGACTTTGCAGTGAAAAGATCATTTGCAGCAGAAAGCATGCGACGGGGAGGTGTGCCCATTCCCTTGACAGGAAGGGGGATTTTCTGAGATGGTTCAGAAGTTGCAATTATTTATGCCTGGATGGCCCTGCGCCAGACACCTCTGGATGCCTGCTGCAGGGAATGGGGTGTGCCCGGCGGGAAATGTCTTCCGGGTTGCATCAGGAAAGGGGTCGTCGCCGGCTCGGTAACAACTGAAATTATACTAACCAGAACTGTATCATGCCGACTCTGTTCAATCGTTACATCTCCTATCGCAAGCTTGCCTTCTTTTTCGGCGAGGGAGTGCTGATCTTCCTGTCCATCCTGCTGGTGAGCTGGCTGTACAAGGGGACGAACATCTTTCTGATCGACCTGGTCGAGAGCATCCAGCAGGGCCTGATCGTCACGATGGTCTTCCAGATGTGCATGTATTTCTTCGATCTCTACGACCTAGGCATGACCATCACCATCCACGAGACGATCTCCCGCATCACCCAGGCGTTTGGCTTCGGGTGCATCATCCTCGCGGTCATATATTACCTGATGCCTTTTCTGCAGATCCCGATCATGGTTTTCTGGACCGGCTACCTTATCCTCTGCCTGATGATCTACTGCTGGCGCACGGCCTATTATTATATCCTGCGGCGCAGGCTGTTCGTGCAGGACATCGTCGTCATCGGCACCGGCAACCTCGCCTCGGATATCTCCCGGGTCATCGAAGGCAAGCATGATTCCGTCTACAGGATCGCCGCCTTTGTCGGTTCCGCGGAGCCGGAATTCAACCCCAACCGGGCGCCGGTCTACCCGACCCTGGAAGCCGTGAGCGATCTGATCGAGTCACGGCAGGTCCAGCGCATCATTGTCGCGCCCGACGACCGCCGGGGAACCGTCCCGATCCAGGCCTTGGTGCGCCAGAAGCTCAGGGGCATGGAGATCGACCAGGGGATCGGCTTTTACGAGCGGGTGACCGGAAAGATCCTGGCCGAAAAGATCAACCCGAGTTGGATCTTCTTTTCCAACGGCTTTCACCTCTCGCGCCTGAAACGGATGCTCAAGCGGGGAATGGATCTCTGCCTCTCGTTCCTCCTGCTGCTCGTGGCCTGGCCGGTCATCCTCGTCGCCGCCCTGATCGTCAGAATGGAGTCGGCCGGTCCGGCCTTCTACCTGCAGGAGCGGGTGGGGGAGAACAACCGGCTCTTCACGCTCATCAAGCTCAGGTCGATGCGCCAGGACGCGGAGAAGGACGGGGCGGTCTGGGCCAGGGAGCAGGACGACCGGGTGACCCGCTTCGGCGCCTTCATGCGCAAGTCGCGTATCGACGAGTTACCGCAGCTGTGGAATGTCCTGAAAGGCGAGATGAGCATGGTCGGGCCGCGGCCCGAGGTGCAGGAGTACACCGATTTATTTACGGATCAAG